>VGAU01000077.1 GCA_016870675.1 Actinomycetota bacterium
GCCTGTAGAGATACCTCTGGCGGCGGAATCCCGATAAAACGGGAGTCTACGAGCCATGTGTCGTTGAAGCAGGAAGCAGACGCCAAGGTTTCCTCGGGAATATTTGGGTAAGTTCTGTGGAACGGTTGACATCTCTCCATTTCAGTTTTAGATCGCTAAAGCATAAAGCATTTTTCTTCTTTTCACGGACAAAAACAAGAAGAAGGATTATTCCAATAAGACCTGGAATAAATGCTATAAAAAAGATAAGTCTTATTGGTTCTATGAAAATTTATGATTTTAATTATAACATTTTATTCAGGAGGGAGGAGAGATGGCCCAAAAGAAATTCTTATTACTCTGAAGAAAAGGTAGCCCTGGATTTTGACAAGATATTATCTTTTCTGGGAAAAATCAATTATAGAGGTCATCTAGTGTTGGAATATTTACCTTTAGTTTCATTCACAACTGCTTCCGGATGGATTAAAACTAAAAGATTTATATGAGGAATAATAATTTTATTTTTTTATATAGCGTTTAAGTTGATTATAGAAGTTCTCACGGGTACCGGCAAGAATAATAACAATAGTTTTGTCATTCTCTTCAATGATAGTGTATGCAATTTCGTATTTTGTCTTATTGTAAAAAAAGTCATAACAATAAACACCTGAGAGGTCACCTGTCTTTGGCTCACCTCCATATGGGTTTTTAATTATTTCATCAATGGTTTTTTGAAATGCCAATTTGAGAGGTTTTTCTTTAATCTTTTTAAGAAATCGTGCAGCAGCAGGTAAAATAATTAGTTTATATATCATTTATCCTTGCTGCCAAAAACATCCTTGTATGTGGAAAACGGCGCTTTTCCTTCTGCTGCAAGATGCGTCTCCTTAAGCAGATTCTCTACGGCAGGGCGAATCTGATGACGCGTTTTTTTAAATCTTGCAAGAAGTTCCTGTCCTGAAAATCCCTGCGATATTAAATCAGCTAAAATTTGTTCATCAAACTCTCCCATATTTTCATGCACTGGGCGTATGACAATGGCATTATTTTGGAGGTAGCAATCTACTTCTTTATCAACACCAATGCTTTTAAAGAACTCAATTGGAATAGTTATTTGACGTTTTTGTGATACCGATATGCGTTTTTTAATTATTGTACTCACTCCATTTTGTACTTTTCGAGACATAAAAATTTCTCCCTTTACGATATATTTAAAAATAAAAAATCATACTCATTTTCTTTGATTACTATATAACAAAGAAACAAAGAATTGTCAAGATATTGACGCTAGATGAGGTCGAGTACCAAGATAAGCAAGAATTGGGATGTCAAGAGAGAAGGATATACTGGCCAAAGAAATAGCAGAAGAACTCAGTGATGGTTATAACCTGGGAGCATTCCGGGCTATAGTCGATAAAATCCCTGAGCAGCAAATAAGAATATTTTTAAGTATAATCAAAGATACTCATCTTACCGGAAAAATAAAGAATAACAGGGGTGTGATGTTTATATCGCTTTCTAAATCTTACGCTGCAAAAAATAATATAAACCTCAATTTCAAATAGTTTTTTATGAGATTTTGGATAAAATACTTATGATTGATCTATTGATTATTGACTACAAATTGTATATAAATGACTACAAATTGTATATGATATTTATTTGTAATTTTAAAATAATTTTAAAATTAAATGTAGTTACTGTTACAAGATGTACATAAGATCAGGATATTTTTGATAAAATATACTTGTTAATAGATACACCTTCTTCTTCCGATTTTATTGCCAGTTTCCTGTGAACTTCAGCAGGAACTCGTAGTGTTAAATTACCTTTATATTTTTTTAACCCGAAAGGCTCAGGGATTTCTTCATTTTCTTCCTGCAACCATGTTATTGATTCTTCAACAACTTTTTCAATTTCTTTAAGTGCACCTTCAACCGTACTGCCATGTGCAGCCAGTGATGGAAATTCAAGACATCTTGCAATATGCAATTTATCTTCCTCTGACCATTCTACTCTATAAGTATATTTTTCAATTAATTTCTTAGTTTTCATTTTCCACCTCCAATTTATCCAATGCTTTTAATACAAGTTTTACCTGGTATGACTTAGCCATTTTGCCTTCTTTTTGTATATTTATTCTGGGATCACCTTTCCAGGGTGTTTTAAAAATATGATGGCTGCCCTTTATTCTCGGGTTCCCAAAAAATTTTATACATATTTTTAGTAAATTATCAAATTTAACATTTTTCGGATTAGAGAGTGTATCTTTTTCCGTGGTTAGATGATAGCGTATAAGCTATCGTTAGTCAAGAGATTGAATTCCATTATTTGATTTTTTTTAACTAAAACTTAAATTTTTATAAATTATTAAATTATTATTTAATAAAAAATATCTTACTGCAAAAGTAGCCAAGGAAATTGAATACAGGATTAAGAAAAAAATAGATAATACTATTTGAAATGTTAACAATTTCGTAAACAAAGAATATTTTTATTATTGAAAAGAAAAAACTGATTAGCAAAGTGCTCCAATCCATATCAATGCAGTATACAGGATCAGATAAAGTCGATAAATCTGGTAAAAGAGACTGATTACATATAATATATTTGTGGAAAAAGAAGTGATCGAACATTCACTTGAAACAGAAATTAATGATTCCTTAATTCTGGGCGATATAATGAATTATTTTGATTTGAACTAAACCTGGCCGATAGAAAGCTTTTTGAACGACTTGGGAAATGTTATTCATAAGCGAAGAACAACTTAGCTTATATATGTCCCTATTTAGGGGCAGAACTGATGTATATGCAAGAAGATGGGAAAAACGTGGAAAAACCGGGTATACTCCTGCGTACAGTTTTGATTGGAATGAATTCTTAAACCATAAAGCAAAAGGCGGAAATTTTCATAGTTTTAAAAGTAAAGAAAAAGTACCACTTACCAGAGATATTGTAAAAAAGCATCTTATTGGTGCCTACTTTATAGGTATTTATCCACTGCTTGAGGATAATACTTCCTACTTTATTGCTATAGACTTTGACGGCAAAGACTGGGAGAAAGATTCAAAAAGATTTATAAGTGAATGCAAGCAGCTAAAGATCCCAGTATATATTGAAAGGTCATTATCGGGAATGGGTGCACATCTATGGATATTTTTTAAAGATAAATACCCTGCTGTAAAAAGTAGAAGAATTTTTTTAGAGATAGTAAGAAAAGCTCTGGATCTTTCAGACTTTGAAAAAGAGGTAAGTTTTGACAGGATATTTCCCAATCAGGATTACCATTCGGGTAAAGGATTTGGGAATCTTATAGCCCTACCATTAAACGGTAGGTACTTAAAAGAAGATAATACAGTTTTTCTCGATCTTGAAAGTTTTAATCCTGTTTCTGATCAGTGGGACCATTTAGGTAAAGTAAAGAAGGTTTCCATTGCCAGGCTTGACAAATTGTATGTAGAAATAATCAAAGATAAGATGCCGGATAATTTTAGCATTTCTGAAAATAAAAAAGTATTTAAGGCCGGTAAATTAGCAGTAACCATAAAAGATCAAATAGTATTGAATAAGACTCAAATCACTAAAGACCTGGCGAATTTTTTAAAAAGTAACCTTAATTTTGTAAACAGCGAATATATTATAAAACAGAAAATCGGAAGAAGCGTATACGGGGTCCAGAAATATTTTAATCTGATAAAGGAAACTAAAGAAACTATCATGTTACCAAGAGGATTTTTAAATCAGCTTCTGGATTTCTGCAATGAAAATAAGATTGACTTTGAGATATTTGATAACAGGAAAAAACTTGAAAATATTAAATTCAATTCCAAGATCCAGCTTAGAAGTCAGCAGAAGAAGGTTATTAATATCTGCGAAAGTAAACAGGAAGGGGTAATAGTTGCACCTCCAGGTTTTGGAAAGACGATTTTAGGAATAGAGCTTATAGCCAGAAAATGCCAGTCTGCTCTAATTATTGTCCACAGAAAACAAATATTTGATCAGTGGGTTGAAAGAATACAGGATTTTCTAGGACTGGCTAAAAAGGATATCGGACAGATTTCATCAAGCAAGAAAAAAGTCTCCAAGTATATTACTGTGGCCATGATACAGAGTCTGGCAAAATTAAAAGATCTAAGTGAATCATTTGGTACCATCGTTATTGATGAATGCCATCATATTCCGGCTAAAAGCTTTAGACAGACAATAGTAAATTTAAATCCCTATTATATCTTTGGACTGACTGCCACACCAAAAAGAAAATATAATGATGAGAAGCTAATATTTCTGTATATCGGAGATATAATCTGTAACGCTAATGATATTGGACAGGACATTCAGGGCATATTCGAAGAAGGTCTTCAGCTAAATATAAAGGATACCAATCTCTATTTTCCTTACGATAATAAAACCGATGATTTTCAGATACTTTCAAAGATAATAATCTTCGATTCTGATAGAAATAGATTAATAGCTGAGGATATTAAAAAGGAACTGAAACCTGCAAAGAAGATACTGGTGCTTACTGAAAGAAAAGAGCATGTTGAAGTATTAAGTATTTATTTAAAATCGGTATGTGAAGTTATATCAATTACTGGCGATGATTCTAAATCCTTAAGAAAAATAAAGATGAAGCAAATAGAGGAGGGTAATTTTCAGGTACTGATTACTACCGGTCAGCTTCTTGGAGAAGGATTGGATATTGAGAATCTAACCAGTATATTTCTGGTTTACCCCTTCTCCTTTGAAGGAAAATTGGTTCAGTATATTGGCAGGATTTTAAGAGCTAAGGGTAGAAAATGTATTTATGATTACAGGGATAAAAATATTGAATTTCTTTTAAAGCTTTATAAGAAAAGGGAGAGGTACTACCGCAGGGAAAAACTTTTATAGAAGATATAAGATTGCTTTATCTTTAAGACATGATTAAAAAATCTATTTTAACATTCACAAAAGAGTTAAACAGGCCTGTATTTACTACCAGGGAAGCTGCAATGCTTTCAGGCAGTTCACTTTCCAATGCCTCAAAAATGTTAAGGACTCTTGAGGGAAAAGGTCTTGTATTAAAAGTTGCCCGTGGAATTTGGGCAGAAGCAGGAAATGAAAAAATAAGTCCTTACAGTGTTATTCCTCTTTTGCTTCCTAAAAACAGAGCTTATGTCTCCTTTATTAGTGCACTTCACTTGCATGGAATAATAGAGCAGATCCCCCAGGAAATAACTCTGGCTTCGATAGTACATAAAAAAAAGATTAATACAAAGCTGGGTATATTTTCCATACATCGCATTTCTCCATCTCTTTTTGATGGGTTTGATTGGTACAAAGGGGAAAGAAGCTTTCTAATAGCAGAACCGGAAAAAGCTTTATTTGATAGTATTTACCTATCAACCAGAAAGAAAAAACAATTTGGCTATTTTCCGGAGCTGTATTTTCCCAGGTCATTTAGCTTTAAGAAAGCAGCCGGGTGGATTGATAAAATCCCGGAAAAGAGAATAAGATCTTCGGTTGGGAAAAAGTTAAAAGAAATAAAAAACCTTCAAATAAGATAACTTTACTTCCTTTATTAAAGCAAGGCAATTATGAAATTCTCAGTCCGGGTTTCTTATCCGGAAAGCGGAAAATATAACTGGCTTGAAGCTGTTAAAACCTATAAAGACATAGGTTTTATAGAAGTTGCATTTCTTGATCCTGAATTATTCCTAGGTGCAAAGATAAACGATATTATTATACCTTTTGAAAAAACCAATATTGAGGTTTCATCCATACACTTTGCCCAGTTTAATCTATCAAAACTTGATCTGTTTCTAAGAGTCTTTGATAAAACAGCAAGAATTGCTTGCCTGTTAAACTGCAACCTTATAGTCGTTCATCCCAGTATGGGTAAGTTCAATAAAAAAGGTACATCCTGGCAGAAAAAGATTCTTTTGTTCAGGAAATTGCAGAAGCTCTTGATGATGATCACAGCTTAGGAGCTTTTAGGGTTATAGTTGATAAAATTCAAAAGCATCAGATAAGAATATTTTTAAGCATAATAAAAGATACTTATCTTACAGGAAGGATTAAAAAAAGCAGGGGTGCAATGTTTATTTCACTTGCAAAAGATTATGCCAGAGAAAATGATATAAATCTAAATTTTAAATAACTTTTATCCCGGAATATAAATTTTAAACAAAAAGGACAAATATGATATCATTAAGTGTTAACAGGATAGTAAACAACCAAAAAGAGGATAACTCATTAATGGTTAATAGAAGACGGGATAAAGACTATATAAGAAAAGTCATTAGAATCAGCCAGAAATATATCGTGCTATGCGACTTTTTGGATTTTTATGCTGGATATAAAGAAATAAACAAGTTTGAATTTTACAACAATTTATTTAATTATTCTTTAAGCAAAATATCATCTGATTTAGGCTATAAATTTAAAAAACCAGCTGCCTCAGTTTATGGAATTACCAGATCATTTTTTTTAAACAAAAAAACATACGATCTACTCAATAATACATATAATAAATCCCAGCAGCTGTATAAATCCCTTTACGATGATTATTTATCACTTGGAAATTTTACAGAGCTGATACTGTATATTTATATTACTGATAATGTAGACAAAAAGATTCTTAATTTATTTAAATTTGATTTTGGAATTAAGAAAATAAGTTAGAAGTCGATTTATTCTTGGAATTCAGCTTTATACTTTAAAACCAATAGGCATGATTCATTCTTTAGTCAGTTCTGCTCCATAAGCAATAACAAATTTAACTTGACAAAGAATAGGTAAGATAGTATGTTGTAAAAAAACTTGATAATTCAATTTGAAATGGAAATATAAGGTATTATTACAATGAAAATAGCAGGATATTCAGAACTTTCAAAAGATGCAGTCTATTTACTGTCCAGGGCAGAATTTGAAAAACAGAAAGTTATCACAAATGAATACGCAGTCAAAGTTTTAGGAAGCTATAGAAAAGCAACCAGTATGCTTGATAATCTGTCTAAAAGAAACCGTCTTATACAGTTAAAGAGAGGACAGTATATTATAGTGCCACTAAAAGCTCCAAACCAGCTCTGGATGCCAAATGAATATGTCATTGCAGCGCTTTGGATGGATAATATACCATATTATATTGGGTATACTTCAATGTATAGCTACTGGCAATTTACAGAACAGGTTCCACAATCTGTAACAGTTTTAAATACAGAAAAAGAAGGTATCAAAAATATTAAAAATGTAAAATTTATAGCGATAAAAGTATCTCCAAAAAAAATTTATGGAACTAAAAAAATAAAAATTGAAGATCAAGATATATCAATAAGCGATAAAGAGAGAACACTTGTAGACTTTATATTCAGGCCCATGGGCAGCTGGGAAAATGTCCAGTCTGTTATAAATGCACAAATCAGCAGCATAGATATTTCTAAATTAATAAGTTATCTGATAAAGTACCCTTCAGCAGCAGTTCGTAAAAGAGGGGGGCTTCTTCTTGAAAAAGCCGGTGTTTCGCAAGATTATTTAAATACTCTTAAAAAATCCATCGGAGACAAAAATACATATACAAATTTTAATCCCTTTATAAGTTCCAGGAAAGGAAAAGTAAATACAGAGTGGAAGTTAATAATAAATGGATAAGAATAAGCTAAAAGATATTATTAATTATGTTGCTGATAAACAGGGATTCCGTCCAGCGATTATAGAAAAAGACTATCACCTGACCAGAATACTAAATGCAGTAA
>VGAU01000078.1 GCA_016870675.1 Actinomycetota bacterium
AGCTTCGGGTCGCTTATCACTGTATTCCATACGCCAGATATTTACACTTGCCATTTTACCTAAATGCTGCCATCCAAATTGCTCATATGTTGAAACATAATCCTTATTTGCTATTGCACGCAAATCATATACATAACGATACTTCTTAGGCATACCCTTTGTAAATATCATAATCATTGAACTTCCTTGCCTTACCCTCTCGATATGCCAGCCATCTGCTGCCATTTTCTCAAGCCAGTTTTCAAAATCTGCTGGAATAACTCTTTTAAAAAACGGAAAAAATACAATTCTTTTTGTTTTCATTTTAATTCCTCCAATAGCGGTTTTGCGCTACTACAAAGTTCAGCAAGTCTTTTAGCTTCTACTTTTAATATTTTTTCACCAATTTCTGTTGTAATATAGGTTTTTTTGCGATCATCTTCAGAGAATGTTTTTATTAATCCATCTTTTTTAAGCCTTAATAGGCTGTTATATATAGTTCCTGCTCCAAGAATAATCCTGCCTTTTGTTAACTCTTTAACGTGTAGCATAATTCCATACCCATGATGCTCATGCTGTAATGATAATAAAATAAAAAACATTGTTTCTGTCATAGGTATGTACTTTTTAATCATCTTTTTTTCGTTCAAGCTAACACTCCCGCATTCATATATTTAACTTAAATATAATATGATTAAATATATTTTGTCAAGATATATTATTTTCTAATCCTTATTTTTTTAATTTTTATTTGAAGCTTTAAGAATTTGGCCTGAAAATTATTTTATGATTATTTATATGCACATTGTCCAGCTTATTTATAAGTTAAAAATTACACAGAAAAAAATGAATGGAGCTGGAGCTATACAAGAAATATCCTATCAATACCTTCCATTAGCTTCGAAATAGGAACTCTATCGCACTTAAAATTAGCCAGTTTAACAAAATCGGAATTATATCACAAAAAATATATCTTCAAGTCATTCTATTAGAATAAAAACAACAAATCATTTATAAGGAAATGTTCTATATATTATCATTTTCCATATTGACTCTGCTTACCTTTTTGATTTTATTCACCGGCATTTGAAGAATTGTTATTTCCTGCCTCACTGTTATTATTGTTTCCCGAATTATCTTGTTCAAAGCCTTGCGTACCTGTATTAGAATTAGCAGTATCCTGAACATCTTCTAAGGTCTGGTCGGAGAAATCATTTGTATTTTTTTTCTGCATTCCGTATCTTTTCTTAAAACCTTCTTTTACTGCACTTATTCTGATTTGCATTTGCATATTGTAGTTTGCATCAAGATAATTTCTGTTTCTGCAGCTTTCATAGGTATCATCTATATCTGTAACCAGCTTTTCTAAAGCCATTGTATCTGCAAAATCGTCCTGGTTAAGAATTACATCGGCCTCGCTTAGTCTTGAGTTAAGCATTTTTAGGTAGATAGTATTCTCATACTTATAAGGAGTAAGAGCAACCTGGATATTCTCTGATGTCCTTTTTACCGTGTACAACAATTCTCCGGGGACTGAGTCGCTGGAAGCATAAATTGTACCTGTAAAAGAAAAACTTATAAAAATAAAAACACCGAGAAAAATAACAAGTGGTTTTAGATAAGCCGGGCGAAGTCTTATGAAAAACATATCCTTTTTAAAGTCTTTTTTTTGGCCTTCAATATTTTCAATCCTTACCCGCAAGTAAATGTCTTTAAGAGATTTTTCTTCAAAATCATCATTTGCACGAATATTTTTTAAGTTCTTGAAGCCTTCTATAATTTTCGCATATTGCCTTAAAATCTCCTGATTATCAGAAAATTGAAAAAGACATGTTTTTATATCCATATCTTTATCCATAAGATTAAGAAATTTCTTTAATACCTTTTTATTTATATTTTTATCTTTATTCACTTGTTAAGCAGCTCCTTCAATCTTGAAATAGCCCTGAATTTTATTGCCCTGACTGCAAGTTCGTTTTTATTTATTATTAAACCTATGGATTTATAATCCAGTCCTTCTACAAATCTGAGTATTATAACCTGCTTTTGTATATCAGGCAGGCTCCCCAGTCCCTTTAAAAGATCCTGGTTTGTAAATTCAGACTCAACTGATTCATCCAAGCGATTTTCTGCAGAATTATTTTCAATAAGGAATATGTCAGTTTTTTCAACATCTTCTGAACCATCAGATTGTTTGTCTTCCAGGTATTGTTCAAGGGATTGGTTTTTCTTATGTTTTGCCTCTTTTCTGTAATAATCTATTATAAGGTTTCGTGCGATCTTATAGATCCAGGGCTTAAAGCTTGCCGAATTTAGATGCACTTTTATTATATACCTGTAAACCTTATAAAAAACATCAACGGTTATGTCCTCTGCAGCCTGGTTATCGGAAATATTTAAAAGAACGAACCGGTATATTTTTTGAAAAAAATATCGGTATATTTTTTCGTAATATACATTATCTTTGGTTTTCTTATAGCTTTTTATGCAGTTGTTTAATTCTATATCATCCATAAATAAAAGTTGTAAAAATAAATAGATAACTCAATAAATAAACAGGTTTTATTATCTCATAATTGATTGAGATGAGCAGCTGGCATTTTAGGTTCTATGCCAAGCTACAAGATAAAATTTATATATTTTCACAACTTTCCTGCACCTTTTGAGTGTTTCTGTTTTCCCATGTATTTCTCAAATAACACCAGAGAGTATTCCAGTTTAGAACAAGATGAACAAGTATCAATATTATAAGCAAAATACCTGACCAGTCATGAACGAACCTGTACAGAGCCCTTGCACTTAAATCAGTAATGTTTGAAATGTCAAAGCCTGCTGCGCCGTTATATTGTCGCCCTCCTCCAAGTACCAATCCAAAAAACATTGCAAAGCCTGTAAACATATTGACCAGAAATGCTGTAATCATTGCAATATCTACGCCAAGCTTAATTTTAAATTTAATTCTTTTCATGTATTCCTGCACTTTCTTGTTATTTATTTTTTCCAACATTATTTTTTACATTATTGCCTGAAGTGTTGCCTTTACCATTCTGTAAGCAATTTTCATTACAGTTTTGGTTTTCAGTGCTATTTCTGTAACAAAAATTATTCTGGTTCTGGTATCCGTTTTCATCATTATTATACCTGTAACAATTACTTTCCCTGTTGCAATACTGTTCTGTGCAGTCTTCATTGGCACAATCCTGGTTTGGACAATCCTCATTAGGGCAATTTAACTGATCGCACTCACCCTGCTGAAGACGATACTGTTTATTCTCATTTCCTGTAAAATTTGAATTTGCACAATCTGTTTCATATGATTTACTTTTTGTTATGGCAACTTCATCTGCAGAATTAGGATTTTTCTGGTATGCATATATACCTCCTGCACCAGCAGTTAGCACAACAGCGCCTATAATAATCCCAAGTATTATTTTTTTTAACATATCTTTTCCTTTCATTTTTTAATTATTTATTCATATAAACGATGATTTTTTCCAAAACGTTATAAATTTTAAAAAATAATTATTTTTTCTCTAAAACATTATTTATAATACCAATACAGGAGATGTCTTTATAATTGAAGGAATAAAAAGAAAAGATAGACAAATTTAATGACTGTAATAAACAATAAATCGTGGGTAGCACAGTAGGGTAAATATTTTAAAAACTCAATTCCGGTATAAAAATAATCTTATCTGAGCATGCAATTCTGGTTCGAACTTCGTTCGCTATGGCCAGCCATTCCGGTATGTATGTCATTTAAAGCTTGCTTATTGCTGATTACAAATCAAAATAATATATCGTTTTTTCCTATTGACAGCAGACTTAAATGTAATACAATATGTAATACGGAGGTAACAATATGACAACTGTGAGATTAAACAATGAAATATTAAATAAGGTTACTACTTTAACTAAGATTGAAAAAACAACAAAATCTGAAATAATTAAAAAAGCAATTATTGAATACTATGATATGCGCTCAAAAGATTTAATGCCGTTTAAACTTGGTGCAGATCTTTTTGGAAGATACGGCAGTAGCAATTCTTTATCCAGTAATTATAAAATAAAACTGAAGGAAAAACTTCGTGAAAAACACCCTCATTGATGCAGGGCCACTTTTAGCCTTATTTAATAAAAATGATAAATATCATGAAAAAATAAAAGAGTTCATTAAGAACTATAAAGGATTGCTTACAACCAGCTGGCCAGTCATAACAGAAGTATGCCACATGCTCGATTTTAATATAGGTGCACAAATAGATTTTTTAAAATGGATAAAACTTGGCGGATTAAAAGTTGAAGATATAGAAACAGAAGAAATAGATAAAATAATTGAGCTTTCAGAGAAGTACTCTGATATACCAATGGATTTAGCAGATGCAACACTTATTATCATATCTGAAAGATTAGGGATAAAAGAGATTATAACAATTGATTCAGATTATTATATTTATAGAACAACTGATAGAGAAATGCTTATAAATATATTCAACCTTAAAAAGTAAAATCTTTTATGACATATTTAATTCAGGTATAAAAATAATCTTATCCGAGCTTGCAATTGCAGTTCTAACATCGTTCGCTATGCTCAGCCAACTTGGGCTCTTCACCAAATTACGGGGCACTCGCTCTAACAACAGGCTTTAACCAATAATTCCTAATATTCAACAAATAAGTACTGCATAACACTGAAATTTAACATACTTATAAAATCAGAATTATATCGCAAAAAATTTATAATAAATCATAATTACATTTTTCTTATAAGTAAGGAGATGAGATCTTTAAATGGAAGAAGAAAGTTTTGTAATGATTGGAGATAAACAGCTGAAGTGCTTTTTCTGCAGCGGATCGGAATTTAAAAAATTGAACACAAAGTTAAATGAAAAATGGGCTTCAAGCCTTGGTATAGAAATGTTCAGTCCTGAAGGTTTGGCATATATCTGCAGTAATTGTGGCTATAAACATGAATTTTTTAAATTAAACAAATAAAAATCAACAAGCCTCAAACAGTTAAATCAGATGTAGAATCCAGATGAAAAGTAAAAGCATAGCTACTATGCTGGCAGTCTTTTTTTCCTTCTTGTCCTGGCTATATAGCTATGGGAAAAATAAAATTAAATTTTGGATTATTCTTGCTTATACAAAAATTAAATAACTTGATAAAATCATATGTTAGAAATAAAACTGAAAACAGTTAAAATGTAAGGATAAAATTTGCAAGCTATTGAAGTCAGAAACCTCATAAAAAAATATGACAAAATAACTGTACTGGATGATCTTGACCTTAATATAAATGAAGGCGAATTCTACTGCCTTATGGGACCAAATGGATCAGGAAAAACTACCCTTTCCTCAATAATTGCATCAATAAGGCAGCCTACAAGCGGCGAAGTGAAAATCTTTGGCAAAAAACCTGAGCAATCCAAAAGACTAATAGGCTATATTCCTCAGGAAAATTTTTCAGACCCTAATCTTACAGGCCTTGAGAATATACATTATTTTGCCAGGATGCTTGGATATTCAAATAATGATGCAAAAGTCATTGGGCAAGAACTTATTAAAAAGGTTGGTCTTTTTGAAGAAAGAAATAAAAAAGTTTCCAAATTTTCTGGTGGAATGAGAAAAAAACTTGAACTTTCAACGATTCTTTTTCCCCACATAAGGATATTTATACTTGATGAACCTACAACAGGACTTGATCCTGCAGCAAGGAGAAATTTCTTTGGGCTTATAGATGAATTAAAGGATAAATCAACAACAGTTTTACTTATAAGTCATATAGGCTCAGATGCTGAACTTGCTGCAAGAGTCGGCCTTATGGATAAAGGTAAAATAATCAAAGAGGGATCACCGGATGAACTCAAAAATGGCAGTGGGCTTAAAAATATAATAAATATAGAATTATCTGTAAAAAATGAAAAAGTAAAGAATATTTTAAGTAGTTCAACAAAGGTGAGCAGTTGCTTGAAACAGATGAAGGTTACAAAATCTATTCTAATGAGATATCCGAAGTAATTCCTGAAATTGTAAGATCTGTTGAAGGCAATGGCTATAAAGTGCTTCAGATAGGTTCTGTCATACCCTCGCTTGAAGATGTTTTTTTCAAGCTGACAGGTAAAAAAGTAAGAGAAGCAAATGAAGAATTAAAGGAAGCCAAAAAGTGAACCAAGTGTCTGCAACATACATAAAAGGTTTAAAAGATAATTTTATGAGCAAACCTGCACTTTTCTGGGTAATAGCTTGGCCTGCTATCTGGCTTTTGCTTGCAGTATTTGTTTTTTTACGTGGGGTACCGCTGGAATTTGCTGCTCTGGCAAAAGGACAAAGTACCATCTCAATGGTTACCTTTTCAATAATGGTTTGCGGAATGACAAGCCTACCTGCAAATATTTCTGAGGATAGACAACGGGGGCTTTTCCAAAAGTTAAAGACAATGCCGGTACAGCCCTGGAAAGAAGCAGTTGGCAAAATTCTTGCAGTACTGACATTTGGACTGGTAAGCGTAGCAATAATAATAATTATAGGCGTGCTTCTTGGTGCCAGGTTTAATATTACATTAATAGGACTTCTAAAATCTTTGGGATTTTTATTATTGGGAACACTTGCATCTGCAGGAGTAGGGCTTATTGTAGGTTCTTTAATTAAAAGTGTCCAGGGGGCGATAATGACAGGAGTTGGAATAGCTGTTGTAACATCAGCGATTTCCGGTGTTTTTTTTCAATATTCAATGCTACCACCTGTACTTCAGAAGTTTTCCAAGATCTGGCCAATGTCTTCCGCAAACTCAATAATAATTAGTTATTTAATAGGAGATATCGGTTATAATCCCCTCACTTATTTAAATCTATCCCTAACCATTATAATATCACTGCTTTTTTTCTCAGTAGGAATTGTTCTATACACAGTTTATTGCTGGAGATCAGAATAATAAAAAACTCATTCACCCTTAGAATAATTCAGAATAATCGTGAGTAGCACGGTAGGGTAAAGATAAATTAATCTTAAAAACTTAATTCAGGTATAAAAATAATCCTATCTAAACCTGCGATAATGGTTCTAACTTCGTTCGCTCTGGCCAGCCAACTATAGTATTTTATGACTTTGGTATCCCAAACCATCTTGGAGTTTTGTTCATATATTCTTGATACACTTTCCCATATGCTTCCAGACATTCACGTTCTTCAATAGTTCCATTGTAAAAATGCGTAATTATAAGCACAATGGAAAGCACTAAAAAAAGCCATGAAGCTGTAGCTATACTCGTACCAATAAATATTAGTGGGAAAGTAACATACATAGGATGCCTTGAATAACGATATAGTCCTTTGGTAACAGGTTTATCAGGCGGACTGGTAGTAACATTAACCCAGACTATTATATATAAAATTAATCCCAACAAGTAAATAGGAAGACCTATATAAAACCATATCGTCCCTAATTTTAATGGTAGAAAAACAGAGTAGATAAAGACTGAAAACAAAATTATCTTTGAGAAAATGAAAATCTTTTTCTCCCTTGAAGTAAGAATAGAAGCATGAATAGAATCTGTTTTTTTAAATACTTCTCTACGAAATAAACCAACCAGAAGAAGGGGCAGTAAAACTAAAAGTATAAATATCCAGGAATTAAGCATTCCTATTTTAAACGCCGGTATAAGTTGCATAATTTAGCTCCTTATAATTTT
>VGAU01000079.1 GCA_016870675.1 Actinomycetota bacterium
CGATGTTAGAAAAATCAAAAAAAAATGAGTTTCAAAAAAGTAACAATCAAAGAGATAGCAGAACTGGCCGGAGTTTCCAGGACTACAGTGTCAAGGGTTCTTTCGGGTGGTGTTTTTGTAAGTAAGAATACAAAAGACAGGATTTTAAAGATTATTGAGGAAAAAGAATATAAGCCAAGCATCATTGCTCAGAGCTTGAGAACTCATAGAACCAGAACAATTGGCTTGGTTTTGGCAGATATTGAAAATCCATATTACTCTAGAGTAGCTAAAGGAGTTATAGATGCAGCGGAAGCAAAGAGATACAATGTAATATTATGTAACTCTAATAATGATATAAAGTTGGAGGAGAGGGATATAAGGACATTGATGGAAAGAGGAGTAGATGGTCTTCTTCTTACAACGGTCGAATTAAAAATGAAAACAATTGAGGACCTTAGAGATAAAGGATTCCCCTTTTTGTTGATAGACTGCAAACTGGATATCCCAGGTGTAAATTATGTTGTTAATGATGACTATTATGGTGCAGAGTTAGCTACTGAGTATCTAATTAAACTTGGCCATAAGAAAATATTTTTTCTTGGCAATAGAAAGTTACTAAGCTTAAAAGAGAGATTCAGGGGATTTAAGGACACACTTAAACGACATAACATTGAAGGTAGTGGAAGCTTTGTGCCTAAGAAATTTATTAATATGGATAATACTTATGATATAGATGGTATTATTAAATATCTGGTAAACGGACAAGAAAATGTTACGGCTATATTTGCAGGGAATGACTATTTGGCTGTTAAATCAATTGAATCAATTACTGGCAGCGGTATTAAAGTACCTGAAGATATTTCAGTTATTGGATATGATAATATTAAAATCTCGTCCATGATTAAGGTACCCCTTACCACTATCAGACAACCCAAGTATTTGCTGGGCAAATTAGCTGCAGAACAGTTATTGGAGATATTGGAAAATAAGTCTAATATGAAAGTAAGACGAGTTATTTTAAGACCGGAATTGGTCATCAGACAATCCTGCAAAAGGATTGGAAATTATAAAAGTTAGAGGAAAGGAGGTGCTGATCAGCTGACTGTTAAAATTAGAAATTTTAGGAGGGGGTGGTAAAAAAAGAAAAAAGAAACCAATTTAAAAAAAGAGATTTGTCTATCTTTTAGACAGTGGCTAAACCGACCAAAAGCAAACAAATCTCAAAGGTAATTTTATTAAAATCTGTTTTAAAAGTAAAATAGGAAAGGATATGAAAATGAAAAAATCATTATTATGGATAGTAGTATTGCTATTAAGTATAGCAATGGTTGCAGTGTTTTCTCTAGCAGGTTGTAAGGCAAAAGCAGCTGCTGAAGAGGAAGCAGCAGCAGAGGAAGAAGCAGTTGAAGAGGAAGCAGTTAAAGAGGAAGTTGAAGAAGTAGCAGAGGAAGAATTCACCATATTATATGTATCAGGAATTGCTGATCCTTTCATGTACATGTTGGGAAAGGGCGCTAAGGCGAAGGCTGAAGAACTTGGTGTAAACTTTTTGGAAGCAGAATATGCAAAATCATGGGGCCCGGAAGCACAGATTCCAATTCTTGAAGCAGCTACAGCAGCTGGTGGCATAGATCTTATTATTGTTGTTCCAACTTCCACAGAAGCACTTATTGCACCTCTTAAAAAACTATACGACCAAGGCATTGCAATCATTACAGCAGATTGCTTTTTAGGTGATGGTGATTATTCAGTAGAGAGCAATTACTCCTTCCCGCTTGCCTATGTTGGAACAGACAATAAATTAGGCGGATTACAAATTGCTGATCATATGGCAGAGATGCTTGGAGAAGAAGGGGAAGTCTTTATCCAGAACACCAATCCTGATACATCATCTGTTGTTGCTAGGGGTGAGGGTTTTACTGAAGGAATAGCTAAATACCCGAATATGACCCTAGTTGGTGAAGAATGGTGTCTTGATGTTCAGCAGACTGCACAGGATCAAACAGCGACAATACTTCAGAAATACCCGGATCTCGCAGGTGTCTTTGGAGTAAACTTGTTCAGTGCTCAAGGCGCATATCAGGCTGTTGTAAATGCAGGTCTTACCGGTGTTGTTAAGATTGCTTCATGGGATGCGACTCCGGATCTGATCAATGCACTAAAAGAGGGCAAGGTTGATCTAGTACTCGCGCAAAAACCATATGAAGTGGGTCAACTTTCAGTTGAGGCTGGCTACAATTACCTGGCAAATGGGATAGAGCCTGATAAAAGGATTATACCAGGATTTGAATTCTTTACAGCAGAGAATGTAGATGATCCTGATATGCAGCAGTGGATTTACCAATAAATAGAGGATTGTAGCATATTGTTGTTTTATTAAAATACAGAGGGTTAATGTTTTTTAACTCTCTGTATTAAATTTATAAAAGGCAGAAGGATCAATTGGATACTAATAAAAATTCAATACTAAGCTTAAGTCAAAGCCTTCTAAGTATATTGGCAAGAAACTGGGCGCTATTATTCGTTTTAGTTTTAATTTTAATATTCAGCTTTACTGGAATAAATTTTTTTAGTTATAAAAATTTTCAGAATATATTCCACCTTTCCACAATCTATCTACTTCTCGCATCATCAGAGACATTTGTAATAATCACTGGAGGCATTGATCTATCTGTTGGATTTGTGATGGGATTATCTTCAGTTCTGTCTGCAACTATAATGCGGGAACTGCATGCTGCTAATTTTACCCCAGCTTTGAGCATTTCAATTGGCAGCATAGTTGGACTTATTGTATGCATTATTCCGGGACTTATCAATGGAGTACTTATAACAAAGTATAGAGTCCCCCCTTTTATTTCAACCCTCGGTATGGGTGGAATAGCCAGCGGTATAACTCTCGTAATGTGTGAAGGATTTCCTGTGACATTTTTACCTCCATATCTTACTGGTATAGGGAATGGCTATCTGATTTATATACTCCCTGGCAAAGCTATCAGTTTTTTCAACAGGCCTGAAGGAATAGCCGTGGAAGAGTTAAGGAATCTCATCAGGATAATTCCAAACTCACTTATGTTTAATTTTATTATTATTTTTATTTTATGGCATATATTAAAAAATACAAAATTTGGACAGCACACATATGCAATTGGTGGCAGCATGGATGCTGCAGTCAGAGCTGGAATCAATACAAACAAGCATCTCATAATTATATATACATTATCCTCTTTTTTAGCAGGGCTTGCTGGTGTTTTTAATGTATTCCAGACGGGTATTGGAAATTTTACGCCATTTACTGCAATGTATGAACTAATAGCAATTGCGGCTGTTATAATAGGAGGGGCAAGCCTCATGGGCGGCAAAGGCAGAATATTTGGGTCTATAATCGGTGTGATTCTCCTAAGAATTATTGAAAATGGGCTTCACCTGTCAGGTGTGGATCCATTTTTCAGATTTATTGCAGTTGGGCTGATCCTGATAGTTGCTGTAGTCATTGACCAATTATTTCCAGATTTGTTGTAGTGAGGAAGTATTTAATGGCAGATATAACAATAACAACTAGAAAAAATGGCTTACAAAAATTCTTTTCACAATTGGGAAATAGATGGGCAATCATTTTCCTTTTTTTAGAAATAATACTATTCAGTATTATTTCACCAGGATTCTTTTCTGTTAAGGGTGCTCAAGTAATTCTAATTAATAGCCCATTTATTCTTTTTCTCAGCCTGGCAGAGACATTTGTCATAATCTCAGGCGGAATTGACCTTTCTGTTGGCTTTGTAATGGGCTTTTCAAGCGTAGTATCGGCAAAATTGATTGTCGCATTCGTTGGGTTGGGTATGAATGATTTATTAAGTATAATTGTTGGAATAGTTATAACCTTATGCATAGGGATAATACCAGGACTTGTAAATGGAATACTCGTAGCCCGATTAAAAGTACCGCCATTTATTGCTACATTTTCCATGATTGGCATAACACATGGTATTTCTGAACTATTAATAAAAGGTTCATATATAAGAAATTTGCCTCCAATTGCTGGCAGAATTGGAAATGGAAGTTTAATTAATATAGTTCCAGGCAAGACTGTATCATTTTTTATCAGCCCCACAATACAGCGGGGGGATCAATTGATTGAGATACTTCCTACTGTGTTTGTAATTCCATTTATATTTATATTATTTTTTGCATTCATATTAAAAAGCACTAAATTTGGACAGCACACCTATGCAATCGGCGGAAATGTTGATGCTGCAATCAGGGCCGGTATCAATGTAAAGACTCATTTAATAAAAATCTACATGCTGTCATCTTTTTTTTCTACAGTTGCAGGAATAATGTATGTATTTAGATATGTAACTGGAAAGGCAGATGCTGGTGCGATGTTTTTGCTTGATGGTATTATTGCAGTTGTAATTGGAGGTGCAAGCCTTTATGGCGGTATTGGTTCAGTATGGAAAACTTTAATAGGATGTTTTATTATATTAGTAATGGAAAATGGACTCCGAATGTTGGGTGTCCCAACTTTCTATAAATTAATAGTTATTGGCATAATTTTAATTTTTGCAGTACTGATTGATCAATTGTCACCTGAATTAATTCACAGGGAGGAATGAAGGAATGGAATACTTGATTGAAGTAAAAAATTTGACTAAGAGATTCGGCGGACTTGTAGCAGTAGATAATGTGAGTATGGGAGTTAAAGAGGGGGAGGTCGTCGGGCTTCTGGGTGATAATGGAGCTGGAAAATCCACTCTTATAAAAATGATTTCCGGAGTTTATAAACCTGATGGAGGTAAGATCTTTTTTGAGGGTAAAGAAGTAAAGATCGACAGTCCCATAAAAGCTCTTTCAATTGCTATTGAAACACTTTATCAGGACCTTGCACTGGCTGAGAATTTAAATGTATATTCTAATATATTTCTTGGGCGTGAGAAATTAAGAAAAGTACTTAAATTCATAAATGTCCTGGATAATAATTATATGCATGATGAATCTAAAAAAGTATTGAAAAGGCTAGAAATAGAAGTTCCATCATTGAGGAACAGAATAAGTACACTATCAGGTGGCCAGAGGCAGGCAGTGGCAATCTCCCGTTCCATATATTGGAATGCGAAGTTACTTATTATGGATGAACCTACTGCGGCATTGGGCGTTACAGAGCAGAAAAAAGTTTTAGGCCTTATAAGATTATTAAGATCACAAGGTATTGGAATAATTGTAATCAGCCACCAACTCTATGATGTATTTTCAGTTTCCGACAGACTGGTGATATTGCGTAGAGGGGAAAAAGTTGCAGAGAGAAATGTTAAGGAGACGAATCCTGATGAGGTCGTTAGTCTGATAGTCGGAGCAGAAAAGGTCGCACAGAGAAGTGATTAATAAGAATTTTTGTAAAAATCTGCTTAAGATTGTATGACATTAGTATTGATTAGAGCTTTAATTTGTGAAATCTATTTTTTATGTAAAGTGGTAGTAAGTAAAAAATGGAGGATTGGGAGAGTTATATGGAATATATTCTGGGAGTTGATGGAGGAGGGTCAAAAACCAGTGTTCAAATTGCAGAAACCAGTGGAAAAGCTGTTTCTCAAGTGGTTTCCGGTTCGAGTAATTATAAAAGTGTTGGAATAAATAGAGCAATAGAAAATCTCAATACAGCGGTGTTTGATGCTATTAAAAAATTAAGAGCGTCTGAAGCTATTTATTTTATAAGTTCTTGTTTCGGTTTTGCAGGTAATGATGCTGGCGAAGATTCTAAAACCTATAAGGAAATTGTGTTTAATAAGAAACTTAGAGGTTATCTTAACTCAAAGGGTACTATTATCTGTAATGATACAAGAATTGGTCTCGAGTCAGGAAGTGAAAATAAAAATAAAATAATAGTTATTGCAGGAACAGGCTCAAACTGCCTGGGAATTAACGAAGATGGTAAACAGATAAGGGCAAGCGGCTGGGATTATATTCTTGCGGACGAAGGAAGTGGATACGCAGTGGGTCTTAAAGCATTAAAGGCAATTATGAAAGCTTATGATAGCAGGGGTGAAAAAACTCTCCTTTCCAGAACAATACTAAAAGAATTGAATTTAAAAAAGGCATTGGATTTAGTCAAGTGGGCATACGATAGGCCATTTTCAAAGGTGAAAATTGGAGCGCTGGCAAAAACGGTATGTAAGACCACAGAAATGGGGGACAAGGTGAGTATTAATATATTGGCTGAAGAAGCAGAAGAAGCTGCAATTTCTGTTATTACTGTTGCTCATAAACTTGGTTTTGAAGATAAGGATTTTGATCTTATATTTGTTGGTGGCTTGTTTAAATGTGAAAAGTATTTTAAAAATATTCTAATACATAGATTAAGAGAAAAGTTCCCTCATATTAATTTTAAACCGCTAATAGGAAATCCTGTCGAAGGAGCTATAAAACTGGCTGTTGAAAGATTGAAGGATTTTTAATAATATTGCTCTGCATATTGAATTTTAGTAACAAAAGCGGGAACCCTCGGTTTTTCAAATCCGAGATGAGAGCTATTTTTTTGTTATCGACTTTACCTCTTATTTTTTGTATACTCTTTTCTAATAGGGTGGGACACACCCGAATTAAAGCCTGTGGAGAAACCAACCTCTGCACCGCAAGTTGACTCTGTGAAGCAGGAACCAAATCCCCAACGGGATGCACGGTAATTTATTGCCGTGAGGATGTCACTTTGCCGGTGTAGCTCAATTGGTAGAGCAGCTGATTTGTAATCAGCAGGTTGTCCGTTCAAGTCGGATCGCCGGCTCCAGCGTGGAGGGGTGCCCGAGTGGTTAAAGGGAGCAGACTGTAAATCTGCCGGCGAATGCCTACAGAGGTTCAAATCCTCTCTCCTCCACCATAAAGATTTATAAAAGCCTCCAAAAAAAGATGTAATAAGCAATAGTCTTGCCCGTGTAGCTCAGATGGTAGAGCATTTCCTCGGTAAGGAAAAGGTCATCGGTTCAAGTCCGATCGCGGGCTCCAGAAAGAAATTAAACAAGGTAGAGGAAAGCTGTACGACCCTAAGGTAGTAGATGCTTGCGCTAAACTTATTACTAAGAAAAAATTTGATTTTGAATAAATGTCCTTTTTTGTTTCACATAGAAAAATATATTTAAAAGAATATTGTTCTGGTCACAGGAGATTTAAGGGTTCATTTTATTTCGATTCTTAATAATATTTGACACTTAAAATATTCTTTTATAAAATTTATCCTTACTTTAAAAATAATAAAAATTAACTATAATTACTCTTACCAGTAATGTGTTTGTAAAATTTTAGCGGCGGTGTAGCTCAGTGGTTAGAGCACACGGTTCATAACCGTGCGGCCATTGGTTCAAATCCAATCACCGCTACCAATTTTATAGAATTCAAAACAAAGAAAGGATATATTATGGCTAAGAAAAAATTTGAAAGGACCAAACCTCATATAAACATAGGGACTATAGGCCATGTGGATCATGGTAAGACAACACTTACATCAGCTATTACAAGGTGTCTTAAAAGCGCAGGCTTAAATGTAGAGGAAAGAACATTTGATTCCATTGACAATGCCCCTGAAGAAAAAGAGAGAGGTATAACCATTGCCATTGCCCACGTGGAATATGAAACCACTAACCGCCACTATGCCCATGT
>VGAU01000080.1 GCA_016870675.1 Actinomycetota bacterium
GTTTTCAGGGACTTGAAAGGACGGACTGAGTCGAAGGCGAGGGAGTCCGCGGCTCTGCAGCGAGCGGAGCGAGACGAAAGACCAAGTCCCCCTTCGCCCACCAGTAAATATAATAAATATGGGGTTCTACACCAACAAAGGGAATTTGTGAATTTAAATTGATGAAAACATGCCATATGTGTATGTTTTCAGAAGCTTGAAAAGACGATTTTATATAATTTCAAATTTTTTGTAATAGCTATATAATAACAACCAATAATTCTGACCTCTCGGTTCTATTAAGGTTTGGTTTGTGATAGTTATAGTTATTTCAGGGGCCGAAATGAAAACAAACAAAGTATATTTCGTTTCAGTGTACACAGTCTTAATATCTCTTTTTGCAAATGCACTAATATTAGTTAGTATTTTTAAAAATTAATCAATATTCAAGCGATGTATCAATGAAGAAAAACAAGCTATATATAATAATTGCCATCTTAACAACAATATTCTTATTTACTATATCAGCTATATGTAATCAATGTGCAGCTCCTACCGAAGAGGAAAAGATAGGTGTTGAGGAAGAAGAAGCAGCACCAGAAGAAGCGACAGCCGAAGAAGTAACTGAGGAGGAAGCAGCAGAAGCTGAAGAAGAAGAGGTAGAAGAAGCAGCTGAGGAGGAAGCTGGTGAAGAAGAAGTAGCTGAAGAGGAGAAGGAAGCACCTACTATCAGCCTGTCTATATACGAAGGTCCTACTTACTCTTCTGCCGATAATGTATGCTACTATCGCATAAAGGCAACGGTAACCGGTAGCCCCACACCTACAGTTGAATTCAGCAAAGATGATAGCCATGGTGCCTGGGGTTCTAAAAAAGCACAGGTTAATCTAAATGACCCAATCGGGACATATACACTTACTGCTACAGCTACAAATTCTGAAGGATCTGATACTGATTCCATAGAATTAAGCTGGGGATGTAACCAGCCTCCTGAAATAGCTGGAATAACTATAATGGGAACTAAATATATAAATAGAACATATGGGGTAGGAGTAAGTGCATCTGACCCAGATGGGGATAGTCTTACATATAATTGGTCTGTTAATGGAGGAACAATAGATAATATACATGCTCAAAATATTAATTGGGCCACCCCTTCAATATATGGAAACTACACAATTTCAGTTACAGTATCAGATGGAAAAGGGGGAGAAGATAGCGAATCTGTAGATGTATATGTCCACTTTCTTTATGATCTATTAGAGAGGGCACAAAGTGCCAGTTGGCGTAATTCTTCTGCGGATTATCATCTATGGAATGTGGGATTAGGTGATAGTCGTGGATTTGCTTGCTATAGAACTAATATAACATTAGAGGATAATAATATATATCCAAAAGTTCTTGAAACGCACCCCGAGTGGAAGACTTATGGTTATATAGCAGGAGATTATCCCGATATAATAGAAATACCAGAAGGAGCAAGATTTACAGCAAGAGTAGGTTTTGTAAAAGATGCAACTGGAACAGATGGAGCTGATTTTAATGTTGATTTTATTGATACTTCACATGTAGATTATCCCATTACCGGTAGTGGTGGTTACCATGCTGTTTATGATGGAGCTTTGAATAGTTTAAATTTTGACCTTAGCTCACTTGCTGGTAAATCTGGACATATTCTGCTTTGGGTACATGCGCATAATACTTCAAATAAGGACTGGGCAGTATGGGTAGATCCGCTAATAACAAACTAGAAAATATTTTAATGGTAGAAACTACTAATATATTATTAGGAAGCTCCAGTATAGTCCCTATTACCAGTGTATTGAAGATAACTTCAAGGAATTTAAAAGATCATACGGGCAAAATTTTAAGGAAAAATATAGATACTAAGATCCTATATAGAAAAAAATCATATACCAGTTTTTATTTTTAGACTGTGAATACTTCATATAAGTTTTGCTCTCCATCCAGTGAAAAGAGTTTTCATATTTAGTGACAAATTAATACAATAGATGGAAGAGAATATTCTAAAGCGTATAATATTAATATTACTTTGATGGTGCTGCACGATTAGCCTAAGTAAGAGTTTTTCTTAATTTGAAATTTCTACGATTGAAGTGTTATGATAAGTAAATCTTTTAAAATTATAATGCAGGCTGTGTTCATTAAATAGAATCTAAATATTAGTGGGGATGTAGTTCAGTGGGAGAACGCTTGTCTGGCAGACAAGAGGGCGGCGGTTCAACTCCGCTCATCTCCACCAGTAAATTTACTGAATATGGTAAAGGATGTTTAATTCAGATTGTGTAAAATATACCGGTGGTGCATATTTTACAGGACTTGAAGGGACGGACTGAATCGAAGACGGAGGAGGCCGCAGTTCTACAGCGAACGGAGCGAGGCGAAAAACCAAGTTTGCTCATCTCCACTATTTTTTATATACTAATATTTTTAACTGGAGTATAAAATAGTTTTCAAATATGATTATTTAATAATAGCTTAAAAATAGGTAATTTGAGATCCAAAGCTGATACAGTTTCAAGAGACTAAAAAATCTTTAAAAGGGGAATCTATATGAAGAGCTATAGAAAAGAATTATGGTTTCAGACGGAAAAGAGAAGAAAACAAATAGGCATCAACTGAAAGCAGGATTGTTGAATAGATTATTTTTATTAAAAAGGACTTAAAAAGGAGATTATCATCAAGCTAGGAATAATAGGTCTTCCTAATGTAGGAAAGAGTACACTGTTTAATGCAATAACAGCGGCCAACGCTGAGGTTTCAAATTATCCATTCTGCACAGTGCAGCCGAATATTGCCACAGTACCAGTTCCTGATAGAAGGCTGGAGGAATTAGCCAGAATAGTCAACCCTGAAAAAGTTATCCCCTCAACTATTGAATTTGTAGATATCGCAGGGCTGGTAAAAGGCGCCAGTAAAGGTGAAGGGCTTGGAAACAGATTCCTATCTCATATTCGTGAAGTGGATGCTATTATCCATGTTGTAAGGTGTTTTAAAGATGAAAATGTGTCACATGTATATTCTGATATAGACCCTGTAAGAGATGTTGAAGTAGTGAATCTGGAATTAATTCTTGCAGACCTTGAAAGCCTTGAAAAAAGGATTGATAAGGCACACAGAATGGCAAAAAGTGGTGAGAAAAAATATGTAACTGAATATGAACTGCTGAGGAGAGTAAAAGAAGAACTGCTAAAGGGGATTCCCCTTAGAAATATGGAATTCAGTGGTGAAGAAAGAATAATTATAGGCGAGCTTTTTTTACTTTCCGGCAAGCCAGTTATATATGCTGCAAATGTAGATGAAACTGATCTGGGAAAGAATATTGAAGATTTAACAGATGTAAAAAAGCTATGGCAATATGCTTCTAAAGAAAAATCAGAAGTGATGATAGTAAGCGCTAAGATTGAGGAAGAAATAATGCAGCTGGACCCTCGCGAAAGGGAATTATTCATGAAAGAACTTGGTATTCCTCTATCAGGTATGGATAGGTTAATAAAAGCCTGTTACAGGTTGCTGGGGCTTGTAAGTTTTTTAACCATAAAACTTCCAGAAGTCCGGGCGTGGACTATCAAGAAAGGCACCAGAGCACCAGAGGCTGCAGGTAAGATTCATACAGATTTTCAAAAAGGTTTTATATGTGTTGAAGTTATAGATTACAATACTCTTGTAGATGTTGGTTCATATACAGCTGCAAAAGAAAAAGGTCTAGTCCGCCGCGAGGGAAAAGATTATATAATGAAAGACGGAGACGTTGCCTTATTTAAATTTAATGTATAGACCTAATGCCTCATTTAAAAAGGTGCTTGAAATTAAATTCGATAAATTGAGTTTTCCAGTATTCATTTGTATAATATATTTTAGTCTTTGCTGGCAGTTATAAATCTTTGTTTCTATAACCAGAAAGGATATTCTTGGAAAGAAGAGGTAGAAAAGAATCAATCATAACTTTAACAATAATGATTATAATCGCGGCAGTAATCGTAAGCTGGCTTTCTGGTTTGTGGAGTTGCGAGGCTGGTAGAAAGGATTTAACTGATGAAGAAAGGTTAACCATTTCTGACTATGTAAACTCGATTTCAGTCCTGGTTCAGCAATCCAATAAAGTTTCTTACAAATTCTTTAATATTATGGCAAAGGTAAAAGAATTGTCTAGGGAAGGTCTGGATAGTGAGCTTTTAGAAATAATAGAAGAGAGTAAAGTAATTTTAGAAAATAGTAGAGAGCTAAATCCCCCGGAATTTTTTGAGGTTGCGCATGGATATTTAGAATTAGTGTTTGATGCCAGAAATAAGGCTTATGAAGATTTTAAACCAGCTTTATCTAACGCATTAGATCTGGATTTAGACATATCTACTACCCAGATGATAACAAAAACCTTTTTGGATATGTTTATGAGTGATGAAATATATTTGTACTTTCAGGATAAGTTAAAAGAGTCAGGAGAAAATTTAGGAATAAAAAACTTGACTATAATTGATTCGGTGATTCTTAAGGACAGAAGCCTGACAAGCACTCAAAATGTTATGGAATTTATCTCAGAAATTAAGAGTGTGGCCGAGTTACAGCAGAGGAGAGGGGTAGCGGTTATTGGTGACAGCATAGAATTTAATCCGCAAGTGCTTAACAAACAGGGTGACTATTTGATATTGGCTAATGGGCCTAAAATTAGTGTGGCTGTCAAAATACAAAATCAGGGCAATGTGGTAGAAAATGATGTGAATGTGGTTATGAAGTATATGACCGAGGATAATATTTTTGAGGAAAAAGAATACACTATAGATTCCATCAATCCTTCTGATCTGAGGGTTGTAACCATATCAGAGTTTACTGCTTATCCCGGCAGAAAATGTGAGCTGGAAATAACCGCCGTTCCTGTGCCGGGTGAAGTGCGTACGGACAATAATACAGTTAAATACAAATTCATGATGGAAGAGGATTAGAAATACTTAAAGGTTAAGCCGTCATTTGCAATTCTATAACACTTAATATTTTTGTAATAAAAAACTTAAATAAGAAAACTTTAATAAAAAGGTTTTCCATATTAAATTTATCGGTTATAATATTATATCTAACTTTTAATACTGGAATAATTTGTTTATGGAGGAAAAAAAGACTAAATCTTTTACTTTATTGATTTTATCGGATGCCAAATCAAGGATAAGGAAAGTAAAAGTTACACATAATGTGTTAAGATTATTATTTATTGCGTTTGTAATAATCTCAGCCTCTGTTGTAATCCTGGTTTCAGATTTATTTCTTACCCGCCAGAGGTTAGATGAGAAGATAGCTGAGCTTGAAAGAGTAGAATATATGGTCAATTATAAAGAAATAGAACTGGCAAATCTTGAAAAGAAAACCAAGGAGATAGAAACAAAAACAAAAATTCTGGAAAGTTACCTAAAAGAAGTAGAAGACCTTGACCGGATGGTCAGGAACATAACCGGAAAAGGTGGATATGCTGAGGAGGTAGCAATTTATGTCTCAGATTTGAGTTCTGATATTGAACTTGAAGAAGATCCTAATGAGATTTATTACTATATCAGTGACCAGGAACAGGAACTGGATGATATAGATGCGCTGCTGGATGATCTTCTGAGTAAAGCTCCTGAATTATCCGGGATACTTTCCCGGGATAAGCAGAATATGGAAGACCATATATATTTAATGGAGCACACTCCTGATATGTGGCCAACCTGGGGAACGATAACATCTTTATTTGGAGAAAGAAGATGGGGCTACAGGCATAAAGGACTGGATATTGCTAACGATGTTGGTACCAATATACATGCAACTGCTAGCGGGGTAGTAATTTACGCAGGATGGCATGGAAGCTATGGCAGGAAAATTATAATTTACCATGGATTTGGATATACCACGGTTTATGCTCATCTTAGTAAGGTTTATGTTAAAGTTGGAGATGAAGTGACCAAAGATGATGTAATAGGAACAATGGGAAATACTGGGCACAGCACAGGAACACATTTGCATTATGAGGTTTTAGTAAATGGTATTCCTAAAAATCCAATGGATTTTTTCAAGTAAATGTTAATCTTAGCTTACAGGACTTGTTTTATATTATTTTCAATCAATAAAATATATGGCCAGTATTTTTTATTATAAAAGTTTTTAGGTATATTAATATGAGTATAAAAAAGAAAATAGCATATTTAGGCCCACCTGGAACATTTACTGAGGAAGCCCTGGATAAATTTATTAAAGATTTAAGTCAAGTAAGAAAGATATCTTTCCCTACAGTTGTAGATGTAATAAGGAGCGTGGACAGGGGTGAAGCTGATGAAGGGCTGGTTCCAATGGAAAATTCTATTGAAGGATCAGTAAATATTACCCAGGATATTCTTACCTTTGAAAGTGAAGCAAAGATAATAGGTGAAGTGACTATTCCAGTTAAACACAGTCTTATTGGTAAGAAAAAAATTAAGCTTGATAATATAAAGAAAGTTATATCACATCCTCATGCAACTGCCCAGTGCAGGAAGTTTTTATCAACAAACTTAGAGGGTGCTGAGGTAATTGCTGCTAATAGTACTGCTGAGGCTGTCAAAATCCTAAAAGGAGAAAATGACGATATCGCTGCCATAGGAACGAAAACTGCTGCAAAAATATATGGTCTTGAAATAATAGAAAATGACATTGAAGATAATAAGGATAACAAGACCAGATTTGTTTTTATTGGAAATAGTATTCAGCCAAAAACAGGGAATGATAAAACTTCAATAGTGTGCTTTCTTAAGGAGGATCGGCCAGGAAGCTTGTATAATATATTAAAAGAATTTGCCTGCAGAAACATTAATCTGACCCGGCTGGAATCCAGACCTGCTAAAAAAAATCTTGGAGATTATGTATTTATGATAGACCTGGATGGTCATCTACATGATGAGAATATTTTTGAAGCGATTGAAGTCCTAAGAAAAGGTGTGTACCTGGTAAAGATTTTAGGTTCGTATCCTAAATGGATTGAAAGTAGTAGAAAATAATAGAGACGGTAAAGACCAATGATTGATTTAGAGTTATTTAGAAAAAATCCTCAAATTTTTGAATCTGAGATAAATAATAGAGGTTTAAAAATTAATACCAGTATTGGTCTTGAGCTAGACAAGGTAAAAAGAGACCTTATATTTAAGATCGACCGGTTAAGGTCTGAGAAAAATTTGTCTTCAAAAATAATATCAGGACTTAATGGGGAGGAAAAAAATAAGAAAATTGACCAGATGAAAAAGATAAATGATGATTTAAAAAAAATGGAAGCCGAGCTGGCAGAAGTAGAAGATAAATTTATAATTCATTTTTCAACATATCCCAATCTGTCACACAGCACAACTCCAGTAGGGAAAGATGAAAGTGGAAATGTAGTTCAGTCATATTACGGTAAAAAACCAGAGTTTGATTTTAAGCCTAAGAGTCATGTTGATCTTGGTGTAAACCTGGATATACTTGATGAAAAAAGAGCAGCAAAAATTTCTGGTTCAAGATTTGTTTTTTTGAAGAATGAAGCAGTCCTACTGGAATTTGCATTAATTCAATATGTCCTGGGTATTTTAACCCGTAAAGGCTTTACACCACTATTGCCGCCACTTCT
>VGAU01000081.1 GCA_016870675.1 Actinomycetota bacterium
TAATGCAAAGCAATCTTATATACATCCTGTCCAAATCCAATTATAATCCCGGATGCTGCAGGTGATATTACTGATTCAGCCCTCCAATATTCTCTATTAAAAATATTTGATATATGCACTTCAATAGTGGGAATTTTACTGGCAGCTATTGCGTCATGTATTCCATAACTATAATGAGTAAGTGCGCCGGGATTGATTATTATAAAATTAGTATTCCCGATACACTCGTGAATTTTATCAATAATCTCTCCCTCATGATTGGATTGGAAATATAAGAGTTCTACTTTACCCGCTGCCAGCTCATCCAGTTCTTTTTTTATTTCATCAAATCCCCTGCTGCCGTATATTTTTTCCTCTCTTTGCCCTAATAGATTTAAATTAGGGCCATTGATTATAATAACCTTCTTCATTTTAACTTTATTCATTTTTATCAGTCTTCCACATATTTAATACTTAAAATTTTTTTAAAAATATTATTTACATTGCATTAATTTGCATTACAGCAATCAACATTGTATTTAATTTTTTCTTTATATATATTTCTATTTAATTGTACATACTTTTTTTAACATTATCAACAACTACACTTTTTTCTACATTATAATAGAAAACAGGTTTATTTATCCCTTTAAGCAGTACAAATTTATTTTGCGCTGTTTTAAATTTTTTATCATATTTCAATGCGCTGGTAATTTTTTCTACATTTATTTTCGGTATCCTGTATGGCAATTTCAACTTTTTATATAGTTCCAGAACCACACTTCTAATATCCTCGCTTACCAATCCCAGAGAAATTGAAATATCAATTGCAATTACCATTCCCATACTGATCGCCATCCCATGATTGATTTCCCTTAAGTTAAACGCATTCTCAATACAATGTCCTATTGTATGTCCAAAATTAAGTGTATTTCTGTAATCCAGATCAAATTCATCTTTTTTGACCACTTTTGTTTTTATATAGCAACAATTATAAATAATATCTTTAAAAACCTCTGTTTTAATTAACTTAAGTAGTCTATCCTCCTTTTTATCTTCTACATTTTTCGACAGTTTCTCCAGTATTTTCTTTTTAAAAACTAATCCATACTTTACAATTTCGCCCAGACCATTGATGATCTGGTCCTCATCCAGGGTGTAATTTAAAGTTGGATCAATGGCTATCATATGCGGTTGATAAAAACTGCCAATAACGTTCTTTATATTGTTATAATTAACAACAACTTTCCCACCTATGCTGCTGTCGACCTGACCAATAATAGTTGTTGGGCAGTGTATAAGTTTTACTCCCCTGTGAAAAGTCGAAGCTGTAAAGCCAGCCAGATCTCCTATCACACCGCCCCCAAATGCAATTATAATATCATTTCTATGTATATTAAAATCAATCAGCTTCTTATATATATAATCAGCACTTTTTAAATTTTTATACTGCTCGCCATCCTGAATAATTACAATCTCATAAGGTAAAGAGCACTCTTTTAAGGTATTCTTTATTTTATTCTCATATATGCCAAATACTTTATTATTTGTTACCAGTACTATTTTTTCAGAATCTTTAAAATTCTTTTTAATCAGCAGCGGAAAATATTCGTATATTTTAGAACTTATATATATAGGATAATGTCTAAGTTTAGTTTTAGCAGTAATGATTCTCATCTATTTTTGCACTTTAAGCCTGGTTATTATCTCATTTGAAGTTTGCTCAGGGTCATTTTTATCATTATTTACAACTATATCCGCATATTTCCTGTACAGGATATCTCTTTCTTTGATCATTTTTTCTACTACTTCCTTTTTATTTTCTACATCAATCAGCGGTCTGTTTTTGTCATCTCTAAGACGGTCAAGCGCACTCCGTGCAGTAATATTTAAATATATTACTATACTGTTATTTTTTATTACATGCATATTTTCTTTTCTTTTTACTACACCGCCCCCACAGGCAAAAATGCACTTTTTATTTTTATATATTTTCCCGGTAACCTTCGTTTCTAATTCTCTAAAATACTTTTCCCCGTCTCTTTTAAAAATATCCTTTATTTCTCTTTCTTCGCTTAATTCAATTATTCTATCAAGATCAATAAATATAAATCCTAATCTTCCCGCCAGAATCTCTCCTATCGTACTTTTACCGGAGCCCATAAAACCTATAAGAGATATATTTTTAAAATCCATTTATACAAATCCATATATACAATATCAGATTTTTTCAAGATATTTTTTATAATTATTATAATTTTCTAAAATTTCATCTATATTATCTTTCCCAAATTTTTCCTGGATTGAATTCAAAATTTCTATAGATAACATTGCTTCGCCAACTATAGCAGCACTGGGAACTGCGCATATATCTGATCTTTCTTTTAGACTCATCTCAATTTCTTTAGTCTTTATATTTACAGTATGCAACCCTTTAGCCGTAGTGGGTATTGGCTTCATTGAGGCTCCTACTATAACAGGCTCGCCATTGGTCATTCCACCTTCTATTCCTCCTGCTCTATTGGTTTTTCTATAAAATCCATCACCACTCCTATAGTAGATTTCATCATGGAAAAGGGTCCCGGTTTTACCGGTCACATTAAAACCATCACCAATTTCAACAGCCTTTATAGCCGGGATACTCATAAATGATCCAGCTATTTTACCGTCGATCCTTCTGTCCCACTGCGAATATGAGCCCAATCCAGGAGATACTCCTGTGGCAATAACTTTGAATTTGCCGCCAACGCTGTCTCCGTTCCTTTCAGCTTTAATTATCTCTTCTTTCATCTGTAAACTTATAGTTCTATCAGGACATCTTACCTCAGACTTATCAATTTCTTCTAACATATCATTATTTATTCTTATATCTTTACTAAAGACTGCCTTCCCAATCTGACTCACATAACTAAATACATTTATTCCCATCAGTTTTAATACAATCTTTGCAAATCCGCCTATGCATACTCTTACTGCGGTTTCCCTCGCGCTGCTTCTTTCTATTACGTCTCTTATATCATCCAGTCTATATTTTAAAAAACCAGATAAATCTGCATGTCCTGGTCTTGGATTCAATAATTTCTTTTTCAGATCTATATCACTGGCACCGGGAGGATTAATATTCATTACCTCTTTCCAATTATTCCAGTCCTTATTCTTAATTATAAAAGAAATTGGTGAACCTGTACTCTTCCCTTTCCTGATTCCTGAAATTATCTCAACTTCATCATTTTCTATAGACATTCTATTGCCCCTGCCAAAACCCTTCTGTCTTCTGGAGAGTTCATGATTTAAAAAATCTATATCAATTAAAACTCCTGAAGGATAGTCATCTATTATTCCTACAAGGCCCTTGCCGTGAGATTCACCAGCAGTCAAAAATCTCAAAAAGTATTCACCCTTTCCTAATCGTATATAACTTTATCAATGAAAACGGTTAAATATTCATCAGCTTTTACCATATTTTTTATAATAATGTCTTTTCTTGATCACACCAGTTCAATAACGGATATTTTAGAAGAACTTAAATTTAATCCAACTGCTGACATAAAAAATCACTCTCTTTTACCTTAAAAAACTTATATACCATTTTAAAATATTATCACCCCAAAATAAAGATATAATACTCCCCAGCGATATAAAAGGTCCAAATGGTACTGCCTGCTTTAATTTCCCCTTTTTAATAACAATAAATGAAAGACCGTATATTGAACCAGCCAGGAAACCTAAAAATAAAGCTGTTATTACATTTCTTACAAGAAATGCCCCTACCATTAAACTTAATTTGACATCACCCATTCCCATACCCCTGGGATATATTAAGTGAATTATAAGCATGAATAAAAAAGCACCCAGACTGAATACCAGAGGCATCCACCAGCTGGATAATTCAGAAAAAAAATTCAAGGCTAATCCCATCAGGGTAAAAGGCAGTACTATTACATTTGGAATTATTCTAAAATCAATATCAATAAAAGATATTACTACGAGGACACTACAAAATATTATTCCTGTAACAGTCCATATAGTTAATCCAAAAAAAATATAATTGGCAAGGAATAATAGACCTGTTAGTATCTCTATTAATAGAGTGGTTAGTTGTATTTTATTTTTGCAATACCTGCATCTTCCCTTAAGTATGATAAAGGATACTAAAGGTATATTATCATAGAAAGCTATTTTTCTCTTACAGCTGGGGCAAAAAGAAGCTGGTTTAATAATGGATAACTTTCTAGGTACTCTATATATTACTATTTCTAAAAAGCTGCCTGCAACCAGTCCAGATATTATAAATATTATATAAAAAATTACTTCTCTTATTTCCATTATAATTATTACTTGTTTACTGCTATTTTTATTTTTTAACTATTAAATTATTTCTTATATTATCTAAAATCATCTTTTTTATATAATCTGTTTCAGGTATTATATCAAACCAGACCTTAAAAGATAGCGCTGCCTGATTTACCAGCATATCTATGCCGTTTATAACTATAGCTCCCTCCCTTTTGGCTTTTTTCAAAAACTCAGTCTCTACAGGTTTATAAACCATATCAAAAACAAATTTTCCTCTAAGATTCCAGCCGACAGGCACAGGAAGCATATTTTTATAAGATTCAATATCCATCCCCATTGGGGTACAATTTACAATTAAATCAATTTCTTCTACTCTGGTGCCGATATCATTTATACTGTTTAAAACTTCTATTTTTTCACTGCCTATAATTTTGAAATTATTTATAATTTCGGATCCCTTTTCTTTAATCTTGTCGTATACATATATTTTTTTAACCTGTTTTGTAAGTATTCCATAAATAGAGCTTCTGGCTGCGCCACCTGCTCCAATTACCAGACAATGTTTACCGGCCCATTTAAATTTTTTATCATCTAATGATTTTATAAAGCTGCCTACATCAGTATTAAAGCCCATTGAAGTCCCGTCCTTCTGATCAAACCTTACTGTATTTACCGATTTTATAATTGAAGATACTGTGTCCGGTCTGTCAATTAATTTAAAGACCTCTTCTTTGTAAGGCATAGTTACATTTAATCCCATAAAACCTAATTTTTTTGCACCATTAAATGCTTCTTTAAGATTTTCCCGGGGAAATTCAAATGCCATATAAACTGCATCTTTTGAGTATTTGCTGATAAAATAATTCTGAATCTTCGGGGATAAGCTGTGCCTTACAGGATTACCAATAAGAGCTATTATTCTTGTGCTGGAGCTAATCATTTTATTTATATCTATTGCTATTATTAATTATTATATTATTACCGCTAAAATTTGATATCAAATATACTATATTTTTTACTATCTTTAATTTCTTCTATTTTTATATCTGTTACTACTGAAAACGCCGGACCTTTTTTTATCTCATCTATAAATTGCTTCAGATCCTCCTCTTCTCCCTGACAGACTATTTCCACTTTGCCGTCAAAGGTATTTCTCACATAACCGCTTATATCGTACTTGCTTGCTATAGATTCTACAAAATACCTGAAACCCACACCTTGAACTCTGCCTGACAGTAAAGCCTTATAAGTTTTAATATTTTCAATCATATATCTTTTAAATTAATTATAATGTTACTAAAAATTTTTTATATTTTCAATTTCTTAAACTTTTAGAACTTTTATTATATTTTAAATCCATCATTCTCTAATTCTAAATATTGAAAACGGACTAAGTCTGCCCAGATCACATATAATAACCGAATCATTGGGATTGGCGCAGTCAGTCTCAGTATTATCCGATACCGATATTATTTTCCCTACCATAAATTTTTTAGGATTTTTATATGGCTGCAATATATCTATAACCTCTCCAACCCTGAACTGGTTCTTTACATTTATAATCGGGCCATTATATTTATTGCTAAAATCATGGTATATGCCTATAAACCTGTATTTTTTGATATAACCAACATTATCATTATCCTCAAGTTCACTCCTGTCCTTTAAAAACATAAAGCCTGAGGTAAAGTTACGGTGAGAGCATTTATCAAGCTCGCGGGTTAAATAAGAAATTTTTTTATCTGTAAATTTATTCTGCGCAATATAATCCAGCGCTCTCCTGTAAACCCAGGTTGTAAGACTTACATAATTTTCTGTCTTTATTCTTCCTTCTATCTTAAAAGCATCTACACCTATATCTACCAGTAACTTTAATTCAGGCAGCAGGCAGAGATCTCTTGAATTGTATATATAAGTTCCCCGGTTGTCCTGCTCGACCGGGAAAAATAAGTTTGCTCTTTCTTCTTCCATTAGATAATACTTCCACCTGCAGCTATGCGCACATTCTCCCCTATTAGCGTCACGACCGGTCATATATTTGCTCAACATACATCTCCCGGAATAGGATATACATAATGCCCCATGTATAAATATTTCAATCTCTACATTGGTTCTGTCTATGATATTTTTTAAATCAGAAAAATTTATTTCTCTTGCAAGATTTACCCTGCTTGCTCCAAGCTTTTCAAAAAAATTTACTCCAAGGTGGTTATTTATATTGGTCTGCGTGCTTATATGTATTCTTCTATCCTGTAGAATTTCCTTTGCAAGTTCCAGTGCACCAAAATCAGATACAATGATACCATCCAGATTGATACTTTTTAGTTTATTTAAATATTCTCTGAATCTGGCCAGTTCACAGTCATAAACTATAGAATTTAAAGTAAAATATAATTTGACTCCATACCTATGTGCATAACGGACACCTTCTTCTAATTCTTCAATGCTAAAATTACCTCTGATGCTTCTTAGATTAAATTCCTTCCCACCCACATAAACAGCATCTGCTCCATAATTAACTGCATATTTTAGAATATTCAAATTATTGGCAGGTACTAAAAGCTCGGGTATTTTTTTATCTTTTAACATAATTTGATAGAATTACTTTTTTATAAACTTTGTAACTGATATACCATCGCCTATATCAAAAAAATAACTGCTGAAACTATCCGAATCTGTTATATATCTTATATATTCTTTAATTCCCTTTACGCTATTTAAATCATGCTTGTTAGTTTCTTTTTTAAATATTTTATCACCATAAAATATATTATCCGCAATTATTATTGCTCCTGACTTTAACTTATTTTCTACTTCCTTTATATAGAGAGGATATTCACACTTTGCCGCATCAATGAATACCAGATCAAAATTACATTGCAGTTCCGGGATTAATTTTAAAGCATTTCCGGTTAAAAATTTAAATTGCTTTTTCGGAAATTTGCTCCTGATGAATCTTGTAGCTCTTTTTACCCTGTCATGATTCAAATCTATTCCTGTATAATACCCATCTTTTAAATTTTTAACCAGAAAATATGATGAAAATCCATTTCCGCACCCAATCTCCAGAATATTCTTTGGACCGGTCAGGAGACAGATTATTTCCAGAAACCTTCCTGTAGTTACATCTATTATTGGTATTTTTTTTAAAGCTGCTTCTTTTTGTAAACCAGCTAATAATTTCTTCTCCAGATCTGCATTTCTCTTGAGACCGGCCAGCATTGTTTTTTCTTTAAGATAGGCCTGTAACTGGCTAATTTGTGTTATTTCTGTTTCTCTCATGTTCTTCCAGGGTG
>VGAU01000082.1 GCA_016870675.1 Actinomycetota bacterium
TCTGTAAAATCTCCATTGGGAAAATGATCAGACCATTGCCTCTGACCTTGAAAACCTGTAGCTATGGCGTTGTGACCCAAGGATTCTTCATAATATCCAATTTTAGCCAGTTCAGGATTTCCTATCATTAAATCCCTACAGATTAGGGTCATCTTTATACAAAATTCCCAGTCTTTGTCCAGTTCTCTTCTTGATTTTTGAGAAGTAGAAGGATTTATATCCTTTCCTTCTTTTAAATTATTTTTTACCCAGGACAGAGCTTTCTTATATTCTTCTCTATCATATATCTCCCGGCTTATTCTTCTGACTATTTCAGTCATATCCACATATTCACATCTCATTCCCAGATAATCTTCAAAAAAGCTAGGGTCTACAATAGAGCCTGCTATACCCATAGATACATTGCCAATAGACAGATATGATCTTCCTCTCATTATGGAAGCTACAAGGGCAGATCTTGCAAAGGAAAGAAGTTTATTCTTTACATCTTCTGGTACAGAATTGTCATCAGAATCCTGTACATCTCTACCATAAATTCCAAAAGCAGGCAAACCCTTTTGGTTGTGAGCAGCAAGAGCTGCAGAAAGATAAACTGCACCCGGTCTCTCTGCTCCATTGAATCCCCATATAGCTTTGGGGCGAAGCGGATCCATACCCATGGTCTCTGATCCATAACACCAGCAAGGAGTAACAGTAAGAGTAGCTTCTACTCCTTCCTTTCTGAATTTCTCATCCGCTGCTGTTGCTTCACAAACACCACCTATGGTGGTATCTGCAATCACACATTCTACGGAGTTGCCATTAGGATATTTGAGTCTTTTTGAGATTAGTTTTAAAGCAGATATAGCCATCCCCATAGTCTGTTTTTCGAGAGATTCTCTTATCCCCCCCATACGTCCATCAATTACTGGCCTTATACCGATTTTAGGGTAGCTTTTCAATAGGTTGTTTTTCATTACTAACTTCCTTTCAGTAAAAAATTAATACTTGGAAACCTTTTTAACCTCTTTTCTAATCTCTGTAAGTATCTTCATTTCAGAATTTTTTGGTAACCCAAAATAATCGTGTAACCTCGAGTACTGTTTATAAAGTCTGTTATATATTGATACATTATTTTTATTGGGTATGAATTTTCTATCCTTTAGATGAGACATATATTTTGCAGCTTCCTTTATATCTTTATAATAACCTGCTGCTACAGCTGCGTGCATAGCACTCCCCAGACAACCTGTCTGGGTAGAATTAGCAATATTTATTTTTCTATCAGTTACATCAGAATAAATCTGCATTAACATTCCATTTTTTTGAGCCAGTCCACCACAGGCAAAAAGACTTTCAATCTTTATACCTGAATTTTCAAAAGCCTCTATTATCTTTCTTGTTCCAAAGGCCGTGGCTTCTATAATTGCTCTGTAAATTTCTTCAGGTTTGGTTGTAAGTTTTATTCCCAGTATAAGTCCGGACAGATCAGCATCCATAAGTACGGACCGGTTACCTTTAAGCCAATCCAGACACAATATCCCGCTTTCACCTGGCTTTAGTTTTAAGGTAAGTTTAGTAAGATAATTAAAAATAGAAATGTTTTTGTCTCTGGCTTCTTTAAAATAAGTATGGGGAATAGAACTTCTTATAAACCATTCAAATGCATCACCTACACTGGCTTGCCCTGCTTCATAGCCATAATAACCTGAAATGATGCCATCTTTAACTATTTCACCTACTCCGGTAACTTTTTTAAATCTATCCCATAAGACCATATGACATGTAGAAGTTCCCATGATCATAACCATTTTCCCCGGCTCAACTACAGTCGTAGCTGGGACTGCAACATGAGCATCAATATTGGCAGTAGTGACCGGTATCCGAGCCAAATTCAGTTTTCTCTGGTAATCACTATTCAGATACCCTGCTATCTCGCCCAATCTTAAGACTTTTCCTGAAAGTTTATCACAAACATTTTCTAGTTTAGGATTCAGCTCCTTAAAAAAATCTTTTGAAGGAAAATTACCATCCCAGATAGCTTTATAACCAAGGCAGGATATATTTCTGGTTAGTCTGCCAGTTAGTCTCTGCACTATCCAATCCCCACCTTCAATAATATAATCGGCCTCATCATAAATTTTTGGAGACTCGTCAGTTATTTGCATAATTTTTGGGATCATCCATTCTGAAGATATTTTTCCACCATAACGATATAGAAAATCTTCACCTCTTTTTGCCGCAATTTCATTTAATTTTAACGCATACTCATGAGCAGCGTGGTGCTTCCATAATTTAACCCAACTATTAGGATCATCTCTAAACTTTTCTATAAAACACAGTGGTGTTGAATCTGATTTTATTGGCATTATAGTGCAGGATGTAAAATCAATACCAAGACCAATAATATCTCTCTTGTTTATCTCTGTATTATTAAGAATATGCTTAATGGTATAAACCAATCCGTCTTCATAATCTTTTGGGTCCTGCAGAGCACTGTCCAGGGGAAGTTCAGTATTGCTATCTGGTAAAATAGTGTCAATTACTCCATTTTTATACTGGTAAATCGATGCAAAAATTTCCTCGCCACAATTTATGTCAATAATAGTTGCTCGAACACTCTGGGTTCCAAAATCTAATCCAATTGTATATTTTGTCATGAGTAACTTTTCTAATTAGTTCCTGCTGAATTATTCAGCTTTTTTTAAATCTATAATCATGGGGCATTTGACCCTTGGTTATTTTAATAAATATATCTATATTTTATTTTTCTTTTTAATTTTTCTACCCAAATTCATATATAATCATTGACATCTGTTCAACCTTCCTTTCCTTATTAAAAGAAGGAGATATTATTATAGTATCAATAGATTTTTCTTGACCCCAATCAAAGCAGACCCGGCTCCTTCCTTTTCTCCATCTGATACCCAGTCATGTTTAATGCTATTCTCATTAAATCCATATTCTCCGTCTACAAGAGCCTTTAGATTATAGCCCTTTTTTGTTGAACTTGAAGTAATTCTTGCTTCTAATGCTATGTTGTAATAATCACCACCATCAGATGGTAGTGGTTGTAGAGCAATGGTAGGACCATTTATATATACGGTACTATCATTTCTAAACCCCATTCTATCAATATTGATCTGCCTCTTTTCTCCACTTGATTTGGCATTCATATGAGTATGATATACAATAAACAACTCTTTTCCATCCGGGGACAAAGTAAAACTATTATGTCCGGGACCCGAAATTATAGTTCTTCTTTCCCCTCGATATGAGATATATATTGATTTTAACAAAGGATTTGATCTATTTTTTTTAAATGGTCCTAGTGGATCTTTAGAAGTTGCATATCCAATAGAATAAGTTTGATTATTATAGAAATTTGCTGAAAAAAAAAGATAATATAAATCATTATTTTTTATAACTATGGGTCCTTCATTCCACCAGCATTCATTACCAGTTATTTTTTCCCAATCTTGTTCTGGTTTTAAAATTAAAAAAGGTTTACTTTTAATTGATGTAAGGTTATCTGCCAATTCTAGCCCATATATGTGACTTTCCCTGTGATTATCATTAATTAAATTCTCAGAACAATCTTTTGAATAATAAAGATATTTTTTCTCATCTTTATCAATAAAAATACTGGTATCAATGGCTTTACCTTCTAATTCTGCTTTTACTGCAAAATGACTTAATCCATTAAAACCACCCTTATTATGTTTATTAAATATCTCCCAATCTAGCAATCTCCCATTACCTCCTAATCCAATGCAACCTGTTCCAATTCCACCAAGAGGGAACGATATCTCCTTTTTGTATTTCCCATCATATTTAAAATATTCTTTTGAGTTGTTTAGATTATTGCCATACATAACAAATTTCATATATCTTTCTCAATTAAAAGAAATTTTTTTATGATCCAATAAATTCTTAAAAACTAACAATAATATTATTAGTTTTATTGAAATCTAGCATCTCTGGGGTTATTTCTTCATATGGGATAAATTCTTTATTATTGACTTTAATCTCTCTGATTTCATCACCATAACCATTGGCCATTAATTGAACCTTTCTTCTTCTCCAGAAGAAACTTATTTTATACCCTCCCATATTCCTCCATTCTTTCGGAATTTTAGGGTTTATTTTTAATCCATTAATAGATAATTCCAATCCACCAAAACCTTCCAGAAGTACCTGTATGAGAGTAGGGTCGCCAGACCAAGTGCATAACCATGGAATATTATAAGGATAAATATATTTCTCTGAGTAGTAATAAGGGGATGCATTCGTATTTTGTAAGTGAATATTTTCTGGTAATTGCCTTATAACCGCATCAAGAGCCTGACTTATCCTTCCATATTTAATTTCCGCCAAAGCATATAGATGTGTAAGCTCCGGCCAAGTTGCCCTAAGCCATGTTACAGTGCTCCCAATGCTCAGCTTTTCAACTCCATCTGTCGAATCTTTAATATAATCAGTTTCCAGACATGTTTCTGGTATCACCGCCATTCCATTTGTAAGGCAATACTCTCTACATATTTCTAGACCTCTTGAATCAGGTGACAGGCCAGCAAGAGCCGCCCATATCTGTGTATGCGCCCAGAAATCATTTATCTGTCCCCCCTCAACTTTTCCTGATCCAAAAAGATGTTCAGCAAAAAGGCCGTTTGCATCATTAAAAAATATATCCTTTATATTCTTTGCAAGATACAATGCTTCCTTTTTATAATAGTAACCATCTTTATTATTATTAATAAAAAATAGGATTTTTGAAAGCTCGATCAATGCCATATATGTCACAATGCTTATCTGAGCCTGGGCTATGACTTTGGGAGGCCATGCATCCAGCCAGCCACACGGCTTGACAACACCTTCCCTGCGATTTTCCAGAAGCCAGTTGGCAGCCAGCTTTGCCCTCTCTAAAATGGAAAGGCATTTTTTCGTTACCGGGTTCTCAACCATGACACCGATGAAATTAAAGTCTCCGGTCCAACATAAGTAGCGGTATAAAGCCATAATGAAGTGAGCATTGCTGTAAAGTCCCACATAATGATGATATCCGCTTCCCGGCCGAAGCTGCACAGCCATGTCCCCTCTATCGTCCTGAAACTCTGCAAAGGCAAGGAGTTCCTCTCTAACACTTCCTGTCTGACCTGATGCCAGTGCAACGTAATGCATCTGGTAGCTCTGGTGTAGTTTTGAGCAATCTCCATAACCTCTGTCAGGACGTCCGTGAATAAATATTGTTTTATCACCATCGTATAGGCTTCTTGAAAAAATACTGCTCTTTACACTGTAACTAAATTGATTCTCAATTTCAATGTCGGCGCACTTTAATGACAGGCAATACGAAATACCGGACCAATACCGCTTTTCCCGTTCCTGACCGGCTGTACTTATACTATTCCAAAGCTTTAAACTATTTATAAATTCATTCTCGTTGACACATACACCGAGAAGTATGGAAAAGCGGGCCTCTCCATCTTCCAAAGCGATCTCCACCGGAGGCATTGCAAGCTTTTCCAGTTCAGCAGGAGAAAACAGCCTATCACACAGTATGATAGAGTTTTCTAAACAGACTTTCTGCCTTTGGCAACCACGAAGATCAGCAATACCCTCCGCATATGCAATACCGATGCCTGATTGCTTTCCATCCTCCAGTCTTGGTGGATCTGCGGTTTTTGAATTGTTATTCGATAGAACCGGATCCATAATGGGAATATGCTTCGGTTTAAGCCATAGGATGTTATCGCTCTCATGATATCCATACTCTCCCGGCATCCATAATAACTGTGGAGTCAAGGTAACCCGGCTGTGGCTTTTCACTGCTACATCAAAAAGTAAAAATGGAAAGGATGGCGGCATTATGGTTTTAAAATCAAACTCTATATCATTGTCCACAATTCCAGTCACTGATATGGAATCAGGCTCAAACAATACATGATACTTACAGTTCATTTGATTTTGTTCGTAAACTTCCCAGGGATGGGTATATATTACAGTGCCACCGCAGTCAATTTCGAAACTTAAACGCCCATAATATCTTCCGTTTAAAACCATGGGGCAAACACTAAAACCACGATCAGTAATATCAACGACGGTAAACTTATTCTGCAGTAATCCAACCTGGCTGGCTCCTTTACATGAACATCTTTGCATCCATTTTCCCGAGTCTGAATCAACAGACATCGTGTTTCCGGAAAAATTAGACCAAACCTTTTCGAGGCGCTGCTTAATCTCCCCCCAGAATGAGTTTTTATTCCAGTCAAAGATACTTTTACTTTTCTGCATTGCCGTTCCTCCTTATTTGTTTTCCGTAAAAGGGAATTCAGCTATACGCAGCCTCGCACTTCCGTAAGGAACCAACGTGACGTCTTCAGTTAGTTCGCTGGTTGTAACAGGGCTTATCGGCAGGGTACCTGCAGAATTCATCTCCTCAATCCACTGCGGTATCCTGCATGCTTTACCTTTCAGGAAAACAGGCACCTGCCGGGCGTCGAAGGGCTGATGGCCCACAGGATGCTCACATACTACAAAGGATGTATTCGGCTGCCCAACATCAAGCCTCAGCGCATAGTTCCATTTAGAATTCTCTTTTGGTAATATTTCATAATTTGCAAAAGGAAGGTTTCCCGACCTCCTGGACCACACTTCTTCCAGAGGAAGAGCAAAAAGCAAGGGACCTCTCAATACCCCCACGGCATTATTGCTTCTATGTTCCACATACAAATGCATCGGCAGCATGAGCTCTATAATATCTCCATTATTCCAACAACGGTTTAATGAAATGATTCCCGACACAACCATAAAATCCCGGATCTCTCCATTCACCTTGATCTGCGGTTTTTCACACCACTGTGGGATTCTCAGTTTTACAGGAAATTCGGCATTCCTGTCAATACTTACCGCAATATTGATCTTCTCCGCAAAAGGGTATGCAGTATCAACGGTAATATCCACTATAACCCCATCCGCCACAACTGCATGCACTTTGCACGGCGCATAGGATAAGGCAACCAACCCCTTATCATCCGTAGCCATCCACAAACGGGCGGCAAACTTTGGCCAGCCCTGGTGCATGTTGGCGGTACAACAACCGAAATTAGGCTCAAGTCCGAACATATTGGCATCATCCCTGTTTTCCGTCCAATTTCTTCTTTCTGCAGTACATTTGATCTGGTTCACCTGTTGTACATACTGGTGGCTGGTCCAATCGACAGATATCGTAGCCGGTAGTGCATTGAAGGCAACCCGTTCGAGAATATCCCCATAGATACCTTCGCCATAAATCCTGAACAGATTCTCCAATGTAAACATGTATTCCACAACCGCGCATAACTCGACTCCCTGACTCGGATGAGTTCCGGCCAGCCATTCGTCACCGGAGAACATTCCATTCAACTGTCCGTGGTATGTCATCAGGCTTTGAATACCCTTCATGGCGGCATCCCTATGCTTCGTATCCCCGGAAACAAGGTAGTACAGGGAAGGTTCCTTCAGCGCCATGGCAAC
>VGAU01000083.1 GCA_016870675.1 Actinomycetota bacterium
CCCTTTTTATGTTATCTTTAACGTCTATAGATCCTCCCGAAAAAGTGATTGTCTCTTTTATTATTGGAAAACCAGAACCAACTCCCCTTATGTACTCTTTCATCTTGCTGGTTGCAGAGGTATATCCCGGAAGGAAAGCTTTTTCTTTATCTTCAATTCCCGGCCCCTGGTCTGTTACAATTATATGGTTTCCGCTGTCAAGAACGGTAATTATCACTTCTTTAAAATCTGCATGTATCAAATTTTCTATTATCTCTTTTATTATAGTATAAGGAATCCCGCCACCAATTTCATGGGATAGATTATAAGTCTTCTCAGATGTTTCATTTATAAAATTATTAATATCATTAAAGTTGAGGTCAATAATCCTTGGAATGCTTCGCATATTATCATAAACAGCAATCCTAACGGGTATGTCCATTATATTTCTATTCTGGTTACCCGGACTAGAATTATTATTTAATTTAGCGCTGTCACCTGACATGGTAAAAGTTGAATTTATTTAGTACTGTAAAAATATATTAAACACAGCAGATACTTTTCATTTTCTTTCCAAAAGTTTTAAGTTTTCAACAGATTAATAATAATATTTTAACCGAAAAAAAGCTACTAAATTATATGGTACATTTAATATGTTAAAACCTTTTGACATACAATATAGCGGTATTTTTTAAGTTTTCAACAGTTTTTTCAACAGGTGTGGAAAAGCCCTTCAAATTTTGAAAAGCTTATGGAAAAGAGCACTATACGAAATAGAAAAAAAATAAATTTTTCAGAGGGGGTTTTCAATAGAACAAGTGTTTGAAAAAACAAAAAGTCAAGAATGAAAAATTGCAAAAGGACTGGTAAAAAGTATACAGAAATACAAATGCAGCAACCTTGATATTAGTAAAATTAAAATGTATAATCTACTACCTAACTGAAAACAAAAATATACAGGTTAGGTAAAGTCTGAAAGAAAATCAAATTGGCAATACATTTATAAAAGAAAAAAGGATTAAGGACAACGGTTTTTCATCCCGTTTTATGCCTTAAGCGAAGCGAAAGGAATGGATATAAAGATGAAAAGAACATTTCAGCCAAATGTTAGGAAAAGAAAAAAAATTCATGGTTTTAGAGCAAGGATGGAAACAAAAGCAGGCAGAGCTGTAATTGCCAGTAGAAGAAGAAAAGAGAGAAAGAAGCTTTCAGCTTAAAGAATAAAAGGAAAGATTAAAATCAAGTTTGAAACACTTAAAAGAAAAATTGACTTCTCAAGATTAATAAAAGAAGGTACATACAAGAAGGATAAATATTTAATAACATATCTACTTAAAAGAACTGAATATAATGGTGTAGTAAGAGTCGGTTTTAGAATAAGTAAAAAAATAGGTGGAGCTGTTATAAGAAATAAAATTAAAAGAGTTTTAAAGGAAGCTTTAAGAAAAGTTAATATAGAGATTTCTGAAAATTTGGATATTTTACTTATTGCAAGGAAGGAAATTGTCGCAGTTGATTTTTGGGAGATTAAAAAGATACTGGAAAATAGTTTAACCACATTCCTTACCGATTAGCCATGAGCAATAACTAACTCCTGTTTTTAATTGTGAAAAGAATACTGATATTTTTAATTAAGATTTATAAAAATTATATCTCGCCTGTGCTACCGAAGAGCTGCAGATTCTATCCCACCTGCTCTGAATATGCGATTGGAGCAATTTTTAAATACGGAGTATTAAAAGGTAGTATTAAGTCTATGTATAGGATTTTAAGGTGCAATCCTTTAAGTAAAGGCGGGTATGATCCTGTAAAGTGAACGGAAAGGTTTATTAAAATGAATCAAATATTTCAATTATTAAGGCCGCTACAGAATATTTTAGAGAAATTTATAATAGTGCCTATATATACGCATGTTATTGCAAACTATGGAATAGTAATAATACTCCTGACTATTATAGTTAGAATAGTATTAATTCCCCTTACAATAAGTCAGACCAAATCAATGGCAAAAATGCAGAAACTGCAGCCGGAACTAAAAGAAATACAAAAGAAATATAAAGACGATAAACAAAAATTGCAGCAGGAGACCATGGAATTTTATAGGAAAAACAACGTTAATCCCCTGGCAGGATGTCTGCCGCTGCTTTTACAAATGCCTGTATTTTTTGCCTTATTTCAGGCGCTTAGAAGTCCTTCTGAAATCGTAACAAATATATTGGGGAATTTCACTATAGAGGGTGTCGCGAGTGGTATAAAAACAGGACTAGCAGGATTTTTACCTGCCGGGGAATTTACTATAATGGGCGCTGCCAATCCTAATTATAATTTTCTATGGATGAATCTAAATGACAGAGATCCTTATTATATCCTGGTCATACTGATGGTTGCGACAATGTTTCTAACAACGAAGATGACAACAACTGATCCCAAGCAATCAAAGATTATGTATATAATGCCTGTAGTGTTTGGATTTATATCCTATCAATTCCCATCAGGAATATTGGTATACTGGGTGACCTCAAATATCTGGGGTATTGGTCAGCAGTGGATTGTAAATAAAATTGTTACAAAGGAAAAAGTAAAAGAGGAATTAAGCCAGAAAGAAAAAAGCCTCGAAGGAGAGCAGGAGTTGAGTGAAGAAGAAAAGAAGTTAATTAGAAAAAAAATAAAGAAAAAGAAAAAAAAGAAAAAGTAAAACTTTTATTGGGGAGGGTGGTAGAAATGACTGAAGATAAAAGTATAAAAGATGCCATAGATTCATATGTTGAATCACTTGAAGAGGAGCAAAAAAGAAATAAATTAATAGAAAATAATTCTAAAAAAATAGAAAGCGGCACCGAGGCAGAAATTAATGGTCTGGAAAAAATAAAACAGATTTTAAAAAAATCAATAGAATTAATATGTCTTGGCGAGGAAGTAAAAATTGATACGGATTCAGAGGAATTAAAGCTATCAGTTCAAGGGGAAGATTTGGGAATTGCTATTGGAAGAGACGGAAAAAACATGCAGGCGCTGGAGTATATTATAAATCTAATAGGAAAAAGAAAAAAACTTCTTTGTAGAAATGTGACCATAGATATAAAAGATTATAGGAAGGAAAAAATTGAAAAGATAAAGAAAACAGCAGTTATTATGGCAAAAAAAGCAATCAGCGAGGGAAGAAAAATAGTTCTAAAACCAATGTGTGCGTACGAGAGAAAAATAATACATAACGCGCTTGCAAAATTTAAAGATGTGACTACGAGAAGCAGATACGAGGAACCAAATAGACGCATAATAATATATCCTATAAAGAGTAGCAAATAGCAGCTATATTTTAAACTGATAAAAAAATATAATAATGGCATACCGGTGCCATTTTTTTATTGGTTGGAGTTTTGAATAAATAAAAATATTAAATATAATTAGAATACGGAAAATTTATAGAGATTATAGGAGAAAAAGTCAAAAATGGGAATAGAAAGCACGGGTACAATAGTAGCGATAGGGACAAGGCCTGGTGAGGCAGCAATTGGCATTGTTAAGTTAAGCGGAGACAGGTCAATCTTTATTGCTGATAAAATATTTAGATCAAAAAGCAAAAAAAAACTTTCAGGGATTGATACATACAACATGCTTTATGGGCATATAATTGATAATGATGGGCATACTATAGACGAAGTAGTTGTAACTCTAATGAAAAAGCCGAAGTCATACACAAGAGAAGATGTTGTAGAAATAAATTGCCATGGTGGGATAATTGCTACAACTAAAGTGATGGAATTGTGTATTGAAAGCGGCGCTAGAATAGCAGATCCCGGGGAGTTTACAAAAAGAGCGTTTTTAAATGGTAGAATAGACCTTTCTCAGGCGGAGGCAGTTATTGATCTGGTAAGATCTAAGACAGAGCAGAGCTTGAAGATTGCAGCAAAAAATTTGCAGGGTAATGTAAAGAAAGAGATAAAAAGACTAAAAGAAATGATTCTTAATGTGCTGGTGCAGCTTGAAGCGTCGGTAGATTTTATTGAAGAGGATTTGGAAATTACACCCTATCAAAAACTTACTAAAAAGGTAAGGGAAATAAAAGCTGAAATGGAAGAATTGATCAGTGATGAGAAAAAAGGAGAAATCATAAAAAATGGTGTAAAAGCAGCAATTATAGGGAAAACCAATGTAGGGAAATCGAGTTTACTTAATTTACTTTCAAAAAAAGAAAAAGCGATAGTAACTTCCATACCTGGTACGACAAGGGATGCCGTGGAAGAAATATTATACGTAGAAGGAATACCACTGATTTTAGTAGACACAGCTGGTATCAGGAAAACAAAGAGCGCTATAGAAAAAATAGGTGTGGACAGGAGTTTAAAAAACATAAATGAGGCAGAATTGGTTTTACTGGTTTTGGATGGAAATAGAAGATTTGAGAAAATGGATTTGGAGATAATTAAAAAAATAGAAAGGAAAAAAACAATTTGCTGTATAAATAAAGTAGATTTAAAACAAAATTTGGAGATGGAAAGGATTAGAAAATATTTTAATGAAAAATTTATTATAAAGATTTCTGCTCTAAAAGGAATAGGAATAAGAAAATTAGAGAACAAAATAAAAGCATTAATAATGGATAACGGTGATCTTAGTCTGGAAGAAAAAATAATTATTAACAGCAGGCATAAAAATATACTAAAAGAAGTAAGCAGTTTACTGGGTAGTGCTGAAAAGGCAATGAAAGAAAAAATGTCAGAGGAATTCCCTTCTTATGATTTAAAAACAGCATATGGTTTATTAGGTGAAATATTAGGTGAAACAACAGGAGACGACATTTTAGATAAAATATTCAGCCAGTTCTGTATAGGAAAATAAATAATGTCAAAAAACAATATTGTAAGAATATTTGACGAAAATGTTTCACGTGAAACAAAATTATAAAATCTTTAGTAATTAAAATGATTAAAGATGGAAAATCTAATTATGATGCAATAGTTATAGGTGCAGGGCATGCAGGCTGCGAAGCAGCCCTGGCCTCTGCAAGAAATGGTGCAGGAACCCTTCTAATATCAATAAACATGGATAGCATAGCTCTTATGCCATATAGTAGCGCAGTGGGTGGTTTTGGAAGAGGACAACTTATAAGGGAGATAGATGTTTTAGGTGGAGAGATTTCAAGAAATATTGATAAAAATTATATTTATATGAGAACAGCCACTAGCACAGAAGATCCAGCCATAAGAACACTGGAGGCTGTGGTTGATAAGAGGAGATATTCTTTATCAATGAAAGAAGTCCTGGAGAACCAGAATAATTTGTATTTAAGGCAGGGGCTTGTAGTAGGTATAGAAGGAAGCGGAAAGAAATATAATTTATATACCAGTGATGGAATTGCTTACTGCTGCAAATCTATTGTTATATGCACCGGGACTTTCCTGGGAGCAAAAATATTTTGGGGAGGAAATGTAATTGAGGCAGGAAGACAGGGTGAGATATGTTCCAAAAAGCTTCTGGTTAGTTTAGAAAATTTAGGTTTTAAATTTGGCAGGTTAAAGAATTATACCGCTCCTCTAATAGATAGAAAATCAATCAATGTAAAAGTTTTAGAAAAACAATCATATGACAAGCATCCTCAAATGTTTTCATATGAAAATAATTTTGATGGGAGGAGTCAGTTATATAGTTACATAACCAATGCTGGTAAAGACTGTACAAGATATATTTTAAAAAGTATAAATAAAAAAGAATCCAGTAGTTGTCAGATTAAATCAGAAACAACAGAGGACTGCTTTCCGATTGAGGATAAAGTTTTAAAGTTTGAAGATAAAAAAGGTTATATGATTTCTATACTTCCAGTAGGCAGGGATACAAATGAAGTATACCTGAAGGGACTTGAAACTGCATTATCCGAAGAAATACAGGTTGGAATGTTAAAAAAAATTAAAGGCCTTAAAGACGCAGAAATAACAAGGCCTGGCTATGGTGTAGAGTATAACTATTTATTGCCCTTTCAATTAACCAGTAACCTGGAAAGTAAAAAATTTAGTGGGATTTTTTTTGCCGGTCATATAAATGGAACAAATGGTTACGAAGAATCTGCAGCACAGGGAATAGTTGCTGGACTGGCTGCTTCTAGAAAGTCAAAAAATCTTGATAGTATTATTATAAGAAGAGAGGATGGATACATAGGCGTGCTTATTAGCGATTTGGTAGTTAAGGGTGTAAATGAACCATACAGGATGTTAGTCTCTAGAAATGAATATAGTTTTTACCACAGGCATGATAATGCTGATATAAGGATGCTAAAATTTTTAGAAAAATTAGGGGAGAAAAGATAAGGCAATAAAAATCATAAAAAAATATAAAATAACAGGGATCAATGTTTCACGTGAAACATAAAATCATTTATTGGATAAGTTAAGGAAGTAAAAGTAATATGGATTATGACGTAATAGTTGTAGGTGCCGGACATGCGGGCTGTGAAGCTGCCCTGGCATCAGCAAGGTTAGGATTAAAAACTCTAGTTTTAACCATTAATGTGGATAAAATTGCTTTAATGCCCTGCAACCCATCAATAGGCGGATTGGGAAAAAGCCAGCTTGTTAGAGAAATAGATGCAATTGGCGGACAGATGGCAAAGACTACTAATAAAACTCTAATACAGATTAAAATTCTAAACATAAGAAAAGGTCCAGCAGTCCAGGCTCTCAGAGCTCAAATAGATAAAAAGGAGTATGAAATCGAAATGAAGAGAGTCCTTGAGAATACTAAAAAATTAACTCTAAGGCAGGGTACAGTGGATAAAATATTGGTAAAGGACGGCGCTGCAGTTGGCGTAGGGATAGAAAGCGGTCTATTATTTGGTGGGAAAGCAGTAATAATAACCACAGGCACTTTTTTAGGGGAAGGATAATCATTGGTGAAAAGGATTATCCAGCCGGGCGTATGGGTGAGTATCCTGCAATAAATTTAACAAAAAATTTAATCAGTCTTGGTTTCAAAATAAGTAGATTCCAAACAGCAACTCCTCCAAGGGTCGATAAAAAAACAGTAAACTTTTCAAAAACAGAGGTGCAGTATGGAGATAAGCAACCCTTAAGCTTTTCTTTTTGGGATGAGGAGAAGATTTACGAAAGCATTAAGTGTCATTTGACCTATACTAATGAAAAAACTCATAAAATCATTGCGGAAAACATAGAAAAATCTCCTATAAAGTCCGGGATGGTTGATACACATGGTCCAAGACATTGCCCATCTATTGATAGAAAAGTAATTAATTTCCCCGAAAAGAAAAGGCATCCGGTTTTTATTGAGCCTGAGGGTACTTATACTAACGAAATGTATCTCCAGGGGCTTACTACCAGTATGCCTGTGATAATACAGCAGAAGATAATAAATACTGTAGAGGGACTGGAAAACGCAAGGATAACAAGACCGGGTTACGCCGTAGAATATGACTATATAATTCCCAGCCAATTAAATTTTACTCTGGAATCAAAAATAATAGAGAATTTATATTTTGC
>VGAU01000084.1 GCA_016870675.1 Actinomycetota bacterium
TATAATAGCGGCTGTTCTTTTTATAATATCCCTGCTGGTGCTGTTTTATCTATCAACAATAATAGGATTTTTTATTTTTATCTTTAAAAAAATACTTAAAAGATCCAGGGTATCAAAAGAGAGGATTATTTATAGAGTTTATAATAAATTAATAGATGTTAATGAAAATATAAAAATAATCCAGAAAAGGAAAATATACTGGAAGGTTTATCTTTCATCAATAGTCATAAGAGTATTAAAATTTACTGCTTATTATTTGATAATTTATGCTATTATGAAACCTATGGGATACAGTTTAGGGAACTTAAGTTACTGGGTTGTTTTCCTGGCTACAGTGGCTGCGGAAATATCGGCAGTACTGCCCACCCATGCCCTGGCTGGTTTCGGAACGTATGAAGGTGCTTTTGTATTTGCATTTGTTTTACTGGGATTTAATGAAAATATCTCAATAGTCGCGGGATTTAGCTTCCATACAATAGTATTATTGTCTACAATAATACTGGGGATAATATCAATGATAATAATAAGTCTTCCTTTTTATAGGATTAAAAAATAATTTTTTAAATTTATTTTAGAATTTAGGTTGGATTTGTATTAAAATATTTCCTTAGATAAATTTTATTCTGGAAGTGAAAGTGAAGCTTTTTTTTAATAATCTGGGAAAAGCAGTACTGACAAAAGATATTTTTGAGAATAAAATCCTGTCAAGGCGGCTTTATAAATATTTTTTAACCGGGCTTCTGGTCAGATTAATATTTCTTCCATTTCTGTTCCAGAGAGATTTGCTTTCAACTTATCAGAGGGCTGCAGAAACAGTTTTTGCCGGTAATTTCGGATCAGATTTCCAGCAAATGCTGACAAATGTGATCCACTCCATCTATCTGTTTATTATAAAGTCAATATTCCCGGCAATAAATAAATTATCTCCTGTTTTGCTGGAGAAAGATACATGGATATCCTGGATCAATTTCAACAGCAGTTATAATGTATTCACTGCGCTGGCTCTTTTTAAAATACTCTACCTTATATTTGATGTAGTTTGTATGTTTATAATACTGCGGCTTTCCTTTGATGGTGAGCCCGAAAATAAATTACAGGTTTTTAAATTCTGGATGTTTAACCCTTTCGTAATATTTATACTATATGTTTTTGCCAGACATGATATTATGGGAATACTTGTAACACTGATTGCTTTGTTGCTGGCAAAAAAGAATAGAAAATACTGGGCTATTATAGTGCTTTCATTTGGTATAGCCCTCAGGTTTTTTCCTATAATGATTCTTCCCCTATTTATATTTTATCTGGCACGCACTAAAAAGGATTATATTATACTATCCGTAATAGGGATTTCCGGTCTGGCGGCAGTGGAACTATTTTCTTATTTCTATTTTGGGAGAAGCGTGATATTTTCACTGCTGAACGCCCAGCATTTTGATTATATTCTGTCATCAAAACTGGAACTGGTAATCCATGATCGTATATTTATTTTTGTAGCAGTATATATAATCATAATCCTTAGTTTCCTGCACATCAGAAAAAAGAGTTTTGATATACTTTTAAATTATGGGGCAATTATATATCTGACTTATGTAAGCCTTTGTTATTTTCACCCGCAGTATATGCTGTGGACGGTCCCTTTTCTTATAATCATATTTATAAGAAGAAAGTCGCTCCTGTACTATCATTGGATTCAATTTGCCTTACTTATGGTGATATTAATATACTGGGGAGACCTGGTTACAAAGTTTGTTTTTGCTCCTATAGATTATAAGTTTTTTATTTATCTGACCGGCCCTATTCCTATTATAATCCGGTTCTATGATCCTGCCAAATTCGTAAATATATTCAGAAGCATTTTCACAGGCGTATCGTTATGGATGATATATTTGATTTATAAGGACAATAAAAAAATGCTGACAGATGAGTTAAAAGATAAGGAAAATTAAAAAAGTATGGAAAGAATAAGTTTTGCAGTAAAAACAATTATATTAGTTTTTTTAGCAGCTTTGATTTTACCGCTACTTGCGGGATGCAGGGGAATCTTTTATATTCCGGGCGCCAGTTATGGTTACTATATATGGGAAGAGGACAGTAAGGTATTTGTAGAGTGGAGCGCAGACCGGAAAGATTCGAAATTTGATGGCAGGATTTCAACCGATGGTAAAATAACAGGGTATGATTTAAGAGAATGGGAAGAAGAAAATGATGTAATTAAGGTAGGAGAAGATAAAATTGATTTTTCGGCTACTCTGAATGATAAGGATTACTCGGACGGATTCAGTTTTACTTTAAAGGATTACACTTACCTGGATTTTGATTTAAAAATTAATGATGGTGATCTTAACAGGATAAATATAGGCGGATTTCTGGAAAATCCCGAAAGCAATGTATTCAGAATAGAGAAGGATTACTTTAGTAAGCTTAAAATGAAACACTGGTACCAAAAGCATCCTTTCTCTGAATTCTTCAGCAAATTATTTTCTAATAAATACTTTACATTTGTCTACCTCTTTATACTGGGGATTATTATTATAGAGATTTTAAGGGTAACTGTTCTAGCCACAAGAAGAAAAAAAATTATCTGGCTTGCGATTTCATATACAGCATTGATCCTGGTTGAAATTTGCATTTATTTTGTTTTAAAATTCTTAATTCGGTAGAATTGTTTTTAATTCAGGAGATTTTATGGTGAAGATTGCTTTAATCGGAGCTGACGGCCAGCTTGGAGCAGACATAAATAGTTATTTTAAAGAGAAAGGAATAAAAATAATAGGTCTGGTTGGCCTAAAGGATATTGATGTCTGTGACTACAGGATGAGTGATGATATCTTAAAAAGGATTAATCCAGACCTGGTTATAAATACCGCCGCTTTCCACGATGTAGACCTATGTGAAGATGAAGCCCTATCTGCTTTTAAAGTAAATGTGATAGGAGTTAAGAATCTGGCAATAATATGCAGGGAAATAAATATTCCTCTTATGCATTTCAGCACTGATTATATCTTTGATGGAAAGAAGAAAAAACCATACACAGAATATGACTGCGCCAGGCCAATCAGCTTATACGGTATATCCAAACTGGCAGGGGAACAGGTGATACAATATATGCTTGAGAAATATTATATTATAAGGCTCAGTGGACTTTATGGATATACGGGTTGCGTGGGTAAGGGAAACATAAATTTTGTGGAACTAATGATAAAGCTGGCAAAGAAAGAAGAAGCGATAAAGGTAGTAAATGATCAGGTACTTACTCCTACCAGCACCAGGGATGTGGCAGAGAAGCTTTATGAACTGATACAGACTGGAAATTATGGTATCTATCATATGACTAATACCGGAAGCTGTTCCTGGTATGAATTTGCCTGTAAAATATTTAAGCTTATGAAATTATCTACTGGTGTATTACCTATAACTACTGAGGAATTTGGAGCGAAAGCCAGAAGGCCAAAATATTCAGTTTTAGATAACGTAAATTTAAGAAATATTGGCCTGAAAGATTTGAGAAACTGGAAGGAAGCATTAAAGGATTATATTGAAAGCAGAAATGAAAAAAGATATTTATGATACCGGGCAAGGTAAGTTTAAAAAATTTATCCTTAGTAATAAAGCAAAAATATACGCATTTTTTTCCTTTTTAATTCCCTTTATATTTTACATTCTAACTCTAGAACATAAATTAGTCGGGGGTGATACCACCTGGTATGCCCTTAAAATTTTAAAAATGGAAGTCTTTGTTCCGACCGGCTACCCCACATTTTCATTGCTGGGGAAAGCTATAACTTACCTGCCGGTGGGCGATCTTGCTTACAGACTTAATTTGTTTTCGGCTGTTTTTGGAGCACTTACAGTTCTGTTCCTGTTTTTAACTATCAATGCTTTGATTAAAAAAGACTGGATCAGTTTTTTTAGCTCTCTCTGCTTTGCTTTTATTTTTCCTTTCTGGTATGTAGCAAACAGGTTGGAATTTGATACCTTAAATACCTTTTTTATAATTCTTGTAATCTATGCGGCTGTGAAATATCAACAGGTATTAAACCGGAAATATTTATATTTTTTCTTCTTTTCTCTGGGATTGAGTCTGACCAATCACCCCATAGCTTTTTTTACCGTGCCTGCTTTACTTTTGTATGTAATAATTATAAATCCTAAAATTTTTAAAAGCATAAAGGTGATATTGTCAAGCGTCTTTTTCTTTGTCCTGCCCCTGCTGTCTTATTTGTATCTTCCGGTGAGGTCACTTATGGGATATGGCGAAGTTACTGATTTTAGAAGATTTATTTATTATATAACTGGAAGGTCTATAACCGGCCAGGTACATGGAGGCAGTTTTGGAGATAAGTCTCTTGAAGTTGTAGCAAAAGTTTTAAAGGAATATACTAAAATTATTTATGAGAATTTTGGAATTGTTTTAATTATAATATCTATAGTAGGATTTATATATCTTATAAAAAAGAACCTCAAACTCGGTATTTGCTCTCTTTTACTGATAGTTTTTAATTTTGCTATTATTATACAATATCTTGATTTTGCAAACCCCAATTATGTGCTTGATTCCATGCTTGTTATAACCATTTATATCGCTTACGGTTTTCTGTTTATTATTGATTTACTGGAGTTTATTTTTGAAAGACTTCTTGCCGGGAAGAAGCAAATAAAAGCAGATATAATTTTAAAAAATCTGATATTTATTGTAATTTTTTTGTTCTTTGCTTTTCAGCCGGTTTCTCTAATATATGCAAATTATAATGAAGCAGATCTTTCAGAGCCTGAACCGGTATACAAGTTCTGGAATGAGGCATTTGGTAATATGGAGGATAAATCCAGGGTTTATGTTCAGGCCTACTCGGCAAATATTGGAATGTTTGTAAACAAATACGAGTATGGGGAAAAGGGAATAGAGTATATTTACCAAAATGATAAAAAATATTCCATTGAGAATATGAAAGAGGATTTTAATAAAAATTATAAAGTATATTTTGTGGGAAATAAAGATTTAATAAAGTCTTTTTTTAAGGTGGAACAGATCGGAAAAACATATTATTTTGATTGGTATAGGGAAAATCTTAAATTATTTAAAGTTACCGGCCTTAAAGTAAATATTGAGATCAATTATAACATTGGCAGCCATTATAAAAATTTTGGTGAAGAATTTACTCTTGAATATATAATAAAAAATCTCAATGAAGAAGAGATTAAAATAGATTCCTTAGAACTTGAACTTCCTGATAGTATAGAATTTATTGGTGTAGAGCCTGATGGATATATCAATCAGGGTCCGGGTATAAGCCGTGGAATGTATATGTGGGTCAGTGATGATTACAAAATTGATGGTGGCAGTAAAATTAATTTAAAAATTAATTTAAGAGGAATAGTTCCTGGGAAATCTGTTATTAAGTTTAGAATAACTGCTAATAATAATTATATAAACTGTGAGGATATAGAAATTGAAATAGAGTCCTGATGTTGTATAAAAAAGTTATAGCCGCTAGTCGATTTCTTCAATAACTATCTTCGTAAAGAGAACGGAAAGATTACGGGAATCATCGGTAATCCCCAGTTCTGCAGGAGTTATACTATAGCTGTATATAAATTTTAGGATATTTATATCATTTCCAGTAAAATCAGTTGAAAATTCTATAAAATACTGACTAAAAGTATTATCATTAGGAAATTCTATATTTCCTATTTTTTTATTATCAAGAATTATTTCCATAGTTTGCTGCATTTCTGGATTTAAGAGGGGTTTTGCAGTTATCTTTAGTACATAATCTTTATTTTTTTCAAGGCTCAAATAAAGCAGTGACATTCTACCCATTCCCCAGCTGCCGATGCCTTCTTCAATGCTATCCATCCCATATATCAGATAGTTTGAATTTGAAGGATTGGTAAAATTTATTTCTACGTTACCACCGCTCAGGGCAGGATTTATTATATTGTCTTTAGTAGGAGGCACAAGGACTTCTAAAGAAGGCCTATTACCATCCTTTGGAAAATAATATAATCTGTAGACATTATCCCTGCCAGTAATGATAAGATTTTCAGTATAGTTATCTAGAAGCTCCCTGATTTTAGGGTCGATATGATCAGGTATAAAAAGTGAAGGTGATGCAATTAACCATATATTCCTGCTTTTATTTGACTCCAGTAAATCTATGAGCTCAACAGGACTTCTTAATACTCTGACTCCATAAGTATCGTCAATTACGTCACTTCCTTCCCTGTGATATGGCGCCCAGGATACCAGATCTCCTGTCCATAGCCAGTAATCGATTTTTCCTGTATACGGATATGAGTTATAGATGTCAGTAGTAATTACTATATCATCTTTATTCATATGCTGTTTTACATATCTTCCCGGTTCAGCAGCATCCCAGTGATAGGTTCTGCTGCTGGATATGGAGTAATTGACATTAAGCGCATCAGAGTGTTTTATTTCCGGAATAGCCAGTGCCTCATTTATGTCTATTCCACTGGCAGTAAAAAATGAAATTATCAGAAATATTATTATTAAAATTGTACTTGATATTCTTTTATCTATCTCTTTGATTTTTAGTTTTTTAAGGGCCAGGTATATGGTTTTAGATAGGAATATGGATACCAGGTACAATATATATGCAAATATTAGTACAAAAAAGGGCATTGTAAAGTAGATATATCTCTGCTGATTATACATCTGTCCCAGGGATACACTGAGAATGGACATGGTAAATATAAAGTAAAAAGTAAATATATTAAAGGGGAGCCGCAGCCGCTTTAATTTGATTTCATTTTCACTTAAGTTTATGGAAGAGTAGGTAAAAGTCTGTCTTATAGATAAAAAGATAGCGAAAGAGATAAATATCAGGATACCGATACTAATCATTATAAACATTTCAGGGAATATATTTTCAAGGATTTTAAAATAGAAAGGGTCAGGAGCTTTTAAATATGCTGCCAGAGTAGATCTTAAACCACTGCTTGTTGCATAAAAACTTCTTCCGACTTTCCAAAAGAATACCTGATTTATAACCTGCAGGATGTTAAAGGCAAAGATTATAGCCAGGGGAACCAAAATTCGTGTTTTGAAAAATTTTCTTCCAAGATAGAATAACAGTGGTATAAATAATAGAAGCAGCAAAAATCCAATGCCATGGACTAGGGGAGTTAGACAGATAAAGATGGTAGCCAGTATAGTGAATTTTTTACTGTTTTTGACGAACCCTCTATAGAAAAAATAAAAAGACAGCAGAAAGAAGAACTGCAGAGTTGAGTAATATCTCGCTTCTCTGGAGAAATAAATATACCAGTTGGAAAAGGTGATAAGAAAAGCTGCGAGGAAACCTACATATTTATTA
>VGAU01000085.1 GCA_016870675.1 Actinomycetota bacterium
GGTTATAATTCCTTCAGAAATTGCCCTTAAAATATTCTGCTTTAGCCATATAGGTTTTTCCGGTTTTTTCTCTGCGGGCTCATGTTTTTTCCAATTTCTCTTATTTATTTCAATGCACCAGTTTTTATAATATGAATCATTTATAATATGAAGTTCTCTAAGACGATACAGAAGAGCCTGGATAGAAAGTCCAAAATGCTCTTTTAGAAAAAGTAATTCCTGCAGAGTTATAAAAGATCTTTTTGTACCAACTTCTTTAAAAATTTCTGATGAAGGAGCCAAAAAAGCCGAGCCAAAACGATATGCAGCTTTCTCTTCATCTATATCTCCTGAAATATTAAGAACAATATGTCCAAGTTCATGAGCAAGATTAAATCTCTGACGTTCGCCACAGGCTTCGGAGTTTAAGGCTATTGCTACTGCTTTGGGCTTATTTTCTTCATAACCAATAGCAGTAAGGCCATCAAATTTTTTGCTGGTATTGATATTAATTATATGGATTAAATGGGTTTCCAATAAGTTAACCATATTAGATATTGGGTCCAATCCGATATTCCAGCTATGTCTTAAATTTACTGCAGCCTTCTCAACATCATAAAATCTATTAATTGAATAGTGCTTAACAGGCAAATCTACTTCTATATTCTGCAACAATAAATCCTGTAACCAGATACGCTCTTCCAGCTTTTGCTCTATATAATTTTCAATTCTTACCATCTCTTTTTTAGGGAGTCTTGATTTTTTTCTGTATGCAATAAATTTTATAGAAATTTTAGGCTCGCTCCAGAGATATAACGGTTTAATTTTTAACACTTCTGCAAGTTTATTTAATATTACCGGAGATGGTCTGGAAGTTTCTCTTTCATATTTTGAGAGTGCCTGCCTGGTTACAATCCCTCCCATTTCTACCGCAAGCTCCTCTAGTGAATATCCTCTGGCCAAACGCAGTCTTCTAAGTCTTTGTCCAATCATTTTTACTTCCCACCTTACAGTTGACAATAATAGATATTTTGTGTATTTTTGTCAACTAATAGAAAATCTTTGTCCTGCTTATGGGAACTTCCCTAATATCAACCAATGTAGTTACATTGCGGCTTTTTAATTGGGAGATTAAATCATCAATACTTTTTGATTCATAACCTATTGTGTATAACATAATAATCTTTTAATAAGCAAAAATTATATTATTTTTCAGTTGACTTAATAATAACATATTTACATAATTGCCTAATCATCTTTATTTTCTCTGATTGAATGTTCCCTGTAATAGAAAATGTTTTGAGAATTACTCATAACTTGCTATAAATTAAATTTATACAGGACAAGAATTAAAAAATATCCGGCAACTTTTTAGTTTTATATTCTCACAAAAATAAAACTTGAAGGTACTTTACCTTTTAACTCTGCTATGTACATTTAAAATTTGTTAATTTTCTGTTAAATAATCATTTTTACTATTTAAGAATACCCAAAAAATACAGCATCAAAAGCAGATGGTGGAATATTATATTTAAGCGCCAGATTATGTGCATTATAACCAATATCCTTTGTATCTATATCAGGTTCATTGAACATTCTTGACCATGCAGCCTGGACTCTTACATCTACTGGTAATTCACTTTCATTCTCAGAAAAATAATTATTATCGTACCAGTATTTTACAGCTTCTTTACCATTGCTTACCAATTCTAATGCACTACTATTTACTAGTATCTTCGTAAGGTTTTATTGATTGTATCTTACCAGCCCACCTTATTGCACTTACAGGTGCAACCTCATACATTGCAATATACCTTAATTTAGAAATAGCATTTGGTGATATCCTTACAGCCCACCAGGCTTTTTCATCTAAAAAAGCAGATTTAAATCCATCTTCCCTTGCAGGACAAACAATAGTGTCGATTTCAATTGGATCAATTTTATGAGACACACTTTCTTCAAAGTCTTTAAGAAATTCATCAAATGTAAAAATTTCATCAGGGCCACATGAATATTTTTTTATTTCGATTAATTCTGGCTGTCGCGCAATTTCCCTAGTAACTTTGATGAGATCTTCATTAATCTCATCAATAATAACTATAAAGCCATAATCATTTTTATATATGGCAAAATCTAGGGCTTCACTAATATTTGAAAATTCTGACTTTCTTAATCATTGAATTAAATTTCTCTTTTACCTCTTTATTATTATTCATATACTCAATTAATGATTCTTTAACTGCAAAAGAACCTTCCGAAAATTGTGTTGCAAATTTTAATAACTGGACTCCTATATGTTTAAATGAATCATGTGTAGAAAGCTCATTTTCAACAATCCATAATTTAATCCTATTTCTAAAATCTAATAGATAACCATCAGGAATATTAGCAAAACTGACAGTTTTATTTTTTATTTTCTTTTTTAAATCAATATAGATGGATTTTTTGCCAAATATATCTTCTGCTAAATTCAAAACAGCTTTTTCTAAATCTTCTTCATTTTTGAATCTGGTTAATGTAAATTTTTGTTGTCCTATTTTTATTTTCATATTTCACCTTAATATTAAATAATTTTAATTCCTTTAAAATAAACCAATTTATAATTCATACCTCTACTTTTAAATAATTATTTTTATTGAATCTTACTTTCCTCAAATTTAATCTTTTCCAAATCACCATAGAATCTCTTTATTGTATCCTGCATTAACCAATCTCTATTATGCTGAGGCCATGTTTCTAACCCTTTTTTTGAATAGTAAATAAACATATTATGAATGGTACCAAAAATATGCTGACATGCTTGATCATAATCTTTACAGTCTTCTGGAGGCATAGGGATATTCCCAGATTGAATAATAAGATCATTAATTCTTGGTTCTCTTTCCTGCATTTTCGTTATAAATTTATCCTCGGAAATATCTCCACATTTGTACTTTTCAAAGTAATTAATTGCTTGTTTAGTAAGTTCTACCATTTCATTCAAAATAGGATAAATAGCTTCTAGTACTTCCTCTTTTGTACCAGAACTACTTTCTAAAAAGTTTTTATGTGATTTATAGTTATCATTCCAAAAAACTTCTATATCCCCAATTTTTTCATCACCATTTAAACCAAGTGAACGCATATTCTCTGGTAAAAGTTTATCCACCCAATAAGTGCGACAAATCCAATTTGCATGCTGGATGTCATTTAAATCATAGGCTATAAATAACCACACCACATGAGCTGGAATCTTCCCCCACCGGGCTTTAACTTGCTCATTACGATAATAGTTACTATATTTCAATTTCTCCGTTGCTTCTTGAATAATTGTCCTAATCACATCTTTCGAGTAATGTTTGTCTAAAAGAATAAAAGCAGAGTAACGTTTTGCTTCAGCATGGCTTACATCTCTTTGTCTTAAAATGGTGTATGTTATTTTTTCTCTAACTTCCATTTCCAAAGCTAAACCTTCATCTCGTACATGTCCATTTGCGCAGGCACCAATATTATCGTAAGGCGTTCCATCTTTTGGACAGATTTTCTCATAAGCCATAAATAAACGTGCAAAATCCTGAGCATCAATAATAAGATAATCACAATCTGAATCAATAGCAGTTTGCATAAAATCTCTTTGTGCATCATCCCGAATATTCCCAGTAGCCCCAAAAACCATTAATCCAAGTCCTTGAATTTGCCGCATTCTGGCAAATTGGTGAGCTATATACCTGCTTGAAATCTTTTTAAAGCTTTTTCCTTTTAAAATAAAAGCAGCTAACCTTTTATCTTCTCTTATATTCACATGGCTTGTTAGTATATCTACTATTTCCGCAGGACCATGAGGAGTTTCATTTGGATCATATAAAATTTCTCTAACAAAGCGCTCTATTTCGTTTTTTTCATCCAAATTTCTAATATTAGCAAGTATCTCACTATTAATAGCGACATCCGGAATAGTTCTAACTTCTGAAAACTCATCTATCTCATGTATTTTAATAAGTCGTCCCATAATAGATTTATAATAATATATTAAATAATAAAAACAAATAAGAGATGAATAAGTTACGTTATTAAATATAAACTTTTTTTTATAATAATATTAGGGAATAAATATTTAAGCAATTTTCAAAAAATATTATGCATATTATAATGCGAACTATTTTTCATTATCATTCTATTCAAAAAACATCTAAAATTTCGTTAAAAGCTTTAGTATCAAGATATAAGCCACCATTTTTCAATTTTAAAACAATATTCCTTGCTTTTTCATTATCTAATAAACTTAAGTTCACTGCTTCTTTTAAAATGTGGAGTAAGCCAATACTTTTAATATTTTCCTCTTTACATACTTTTCTCATTTTCTTTTCAAATGATACACATACAAGACTATTAAATTTACAAATTGTTATAAGATGAGTATCTGCGACAGAAAAACTTAAATGTTCACCTGATATTTTATAAAAATATTCTGATTCCTCCATTGTCTCAATACCCGAAATATGATAATTAAAAGAACTTAGGTCATACCTTTTTATCTCTTTAAATATTTCTGAAGAAAAATATATTTTATTTCTAAAAATCTCTCTTAAAATGAATTCTAAATTACTATTAAAGAAAGCAATTACAACACTACTGTCTAGAGAAAATTTTTCTGCCTCAAAGTTTATATTATCAATATTATCATTCAACTGTTAGCCCCACTCCAACGCTTTTTTATTTGCTTCTTCTACTGGTATTTCTAAGAGCTCTGCAATTTTTGATATAGTAATTTCCTCCTTTAGAAAAGCTTTCTTTATTAGATTGATAAATCTATAATTTTCAATATTTCTTTCTTCCTCAATTGGCTCATATTCTTCATAAGAACCAACCTTTGAATCAATCTTATTATTTAATTCTTCATATTCCTCCTTGTTAATAACTTCTTCATTTAATAATCTTTTAATTATGCATTTTGCAGAAACATTAAAGTATTTTTTTAAACTCAAAACATCTTCAAAACCGACTTTTTCTATAAAATTTTCCTTACAAAACTCTTTCAGCGCTTTTGCGGGAACCAAAAACAATCCGGCAAATTCATTAGCTATATCTTCCTTAACTTTCTCTTTCTCTACTTTTATATCACCCTGGTAATCATCCTTATGAAATATTAGATGGCCTAGCTCATTTACAGCAGTAAAAAATCTTCGCTCAATATTACATTCTGAATTTAAAAAGATACAATATCCCGATTTTTGATCATAAGCTGAAAAACCTGAAACATCCCGGTTACCAGCACGAAACTGGATTATTTTTATATCGTTTTTTTCTAACTCATATATCGGATTGGCTATTGGGCTATTTGGATCAATTTCAAATAAACATCTTATTTTTTCTGCCATAGTCGCAATATATTCCTTATCAAATTTGTCTAAATAAACACCAATATCCATATGATAGGGAAATATCTTATTTATTTTCTCAATCTCATCATATTTTCTGATACTTTCTTCAAATTTTATCTTTAGCTTACTATCTATTGAGATATCAGATCTGAATTTATAATTTCCAAATAACTGATTAGTTTTATAAAAAAAGTCCACACTCCTGTTAGTTAGATTTGCAATATTAAGCAATTTTTCAAAATCTATAAGAGTTACCCCATTGATATAATTATTTAAGGTCTGCCTTGATATATTTATCTTTTTTGAAACCAACCCCTGGCTTAAATTAGACTCTTTTATTGCCTTTTTTATATTTTCACCAATAGTTATACTTAAATTTACCTTTCTCATTTTGATAACCTCATATTTACGGTTAATAAATTTTACAATGTAATTTAATATAAGTTAATATTCTAGTAATATTGTAAAAAATATTTTACAAATTGTAAATATTAATATGAAATTTAAAAATAAGGCAACTCAACTTCTTAAAGGGAACAGAGAGATTATTATTACAAGAAGGGGTATTCCAATTGCACGGCTCGAGCCTCTGGATGAATTAAGAGGATTAATGATTAGGGCTCGTATGGAAATGGAAAAGGCTAACATTACTGAGGAAGAAGCTATTGAGATACTTAAAGAAGTCAAGCGGGAAATATAAATTAGTTATCGATGCTAATGTAATAATTTCTGCAATATTCGGAGGTTATCCAGAGAAGGTAATACAAATTTCAATCTCCCATGAAATATTTGCTCCGCTTATTTTAAAAAAAGAATTAGACAGGTTTATTGAAAAGGTTGGGTGCAAGAAAGAGTCCCTTCATTTAAAAGAATTTTTTGATTATCTTCTAAATCATATAAAGCTTGTTACAGTAGAAAAGGTTGAGAAGGTTTCCAGAGACAAAACAGATGACTTATATATTGCAGCAACTATTCAGGAAAAAGTAGATTTTCTCATTACCGGTGATAAAGATCTTCTATCATGTAGTAATATTCACAAATGGTCTTTTAAAATATTGTCTCCTAAAGAATCCATAGATATCATAAGAAAAAGTTAAAAAGATATTAAGGAAATTATTTTAAAATGTTTCCTTATATAGAGGAAATTTACCCAAGTAACGGAATTAAAAAAGAAAGAAAAAGGACCGGTTGATGAGGCAAGAGAATATGTAAGTAATATGCTTGGTTTTATTGTTAATTCACACAGGATATATGAATGCATAACTGCTGATACACATCACTTTACTCAAAAACAGCATGGTTAAAAAGCATAAACATTGCTTCACCAACAGTGGTTAACTAATTAATATTTTGAAAGCATGCTATAATAAGACTACTAAACTTAATCATACAGATTTAGAACAATGAGTAAAAGGGTTGTTTTTTTAATTACCATCTTATCTCTGGTTTTTACGTTAAGTATTTTGAGCGTAATTAGCACAAGCTGTGGACCTTCAGAACCTCTTCAGTTTGTAACCTATACTGATGAAGCTAATAGATTTTCCATAGAATATCCGGATAACTGGCACACTAATACTCCTAAAGATCCTCCTGAACTTAAAGTTTCTATCTGGGAAAAGGAATTTGGCCTGAATCCTGTAGGTATTATGGTGGCAAAGTATGCAGCATCAGGATACACTCTGGAGAGTTTCTTTGAATACAGGAAAAACTATCTGGTCGGTAACATTGAAAATTATTCCCCCGTCTCTACTGAGGAATTAACTATGAATGGCGTACCGGCAATAAAGTATACTTATACCCAAACTGTGGGTCCCACCGCTTACAAATCAGTGGAAATCTGCCTGGTAAAAAATAACACAGGATGGATACTGGCCTTTAATTCTCCCGGGAAGTCTTTTTATTCATATAAATCTACTTTTAATACCTGCTTTAATAGCTTTCGCATTCTTGAGTAACAGGGAGAATAACTATA
>VGAU01000086.1 GCA_016870675.1 Actinomycetota bacterium
AAAGTTCCCTTAAGTTCTCTATTCTATTTAAAGCTTCGATGGTGTTTTCCCGCTCAAGCTCTTTCATATAGCCGGTTTTTCCCCATATTCTCTGCAATACCTCACTAACCCCACGCTCTAAGGCAAAGCTTCTAAAATCTGCAATAAGTGATATAAATTTATCGATTCTTTCCTTTGCGCTCCTGCCCAGCAGAGGAATTTCATCACTCCTGTAAAAAGCCTCACAAAAAGTCATATTATTCTTACGGGCATATTTTTCTATAACAGCAATTGTTAATTTACCAATCTTTCGCCTGGGAACATTCACAATTCTTACGAGACTCACTACATCCTTAGGATTCGCAATCAACTTCATATAAGCAAGCATATCTTTTATTTCTCTTCTATCGTAAAATCTTAAACCCCCGTAAATTTTATAGGGTATATTTTGCCTTACCAGGTATTCTTCCACAGCTCTGGACTGTGCATTAGTCCGGTAAAAAACAGCAAAATCTTTATATTTCTTATTTTTTTCCCTCATAAATCTTTCTATATTTTGAACCACAAAACTTACTTCCATTTTTTCATCCGGAGCTATATATTTTGAAACCATTTCTCCTTCAGGATTTTCAGTCCATAAATTTTTATGTTTCCTGTTTTCATTATTTCTTATGATAAAATTTGCGGCATCCAGTATATTCTGAGTAGATCTGTAATTTTGTTCCAGTTTTATGACCACAGCATCATCAAACTGCTTATCAAAATTAATAATATTTTTAATCTCCGCACCACGCCAGCTATAAATGTTCTGGTCATCATCTCCAACCACACAGATTCTTTTATGCTTTTCCGATAAAAGTAAGACAATTTCATTTTGAGCAATATTTGTATCCTGAAACTCATCTACCAGAATATATTTAAATTTTTCCTGGTATTTCTTTCTTACTTCCGGAAATAAATTTAAAATGTCAACCACAAACATCAAAAGGTCATCAAAGTCAAGTGCGTTGGCTTTAAACAGCTTTTCCTGATATAACCCGTAAATTTTAGCCGCTGTTTTCTCGAAATAATCTATCGCCTTTTTTGAGAAGGCTTCATGGTCAATAAGCTTATTTTTGGCATCGCTAATGACTGACATCACTGCTTTGGGAGGAAATCTTTTGATATCTATATCCAGTTCTTTTTCAACATTGGATACCAGACTTAATGCGTCGTCAGCATCATAAATTACATAATTTCTGGACATGCCCAGGTGATTAATCTCGTACCTGAGGATTCTTGCGCAGAATGAATGAAAGGTACTGACCCACATATATTCCCCAATTCTGCCAACCAGTTCTATGACTCTTCTTTTCATCTCCCTGGCTGCTTTATTGGTAAAAGTAATAGCAAGAATATTAAAGGGGTCTACTCCCCTGCTCTTAATCAGGTATGCAATCCTGTAAGTTAGCACCCTTGTTTTTCCACTTCCTGCGCCTGCAATGACCAGGAGTGGCTTTTCAGTGCTTTTTACTGCTTTAATTTGCTGGGGGTTTAAATATTTTTCTAATTCCAAGTTTCACTAAGCTATCTAATTTTCTTTCCAATAACACTCGCAATATTTTTTACCTGGCGTACTAACTCCGCCAGCTCTTTTGCATTTAAGGACTGTTGTCCATCACTGAGTGCCTGTGAAGGATTAGGATGAGCCTCAACAATAAGGCCGTCTGCACCCACTGCAATCGCTGCCCTGCTCATAGGAATAACCAGATCGCTCCATCCAACAGCATGGGAAGGATCAACAATTATAGGAAGTTTACTCAATTTTTTAATAACCGGAACCGCTGACAGATCCAGAGTAAACCTGGTATCAGTTTCAAATGTCCTTATACCTCTTTCACACAGCACTACTTCTGTATTTCCTTGTAAAGTTATATATTCAACTGCAAGCAGCCATTCCTTTATTGATGATGCCCATCCTCTTTTAAGAAGAACCTTTTTATTTCTTTCATTTGCAACCCTGCCAACTTTTTTGAGCAGCGCAAAATTAGACATATTCCTGGTGCCGATCTGAAGCACATCCACGTTGTCAGCTATTATCTCCACATTCTCAGTATCGGTAACCTCAGTTACTGTCTTAAGACCATATTTAATATTAATTTCTTTTAGATACTTTAGACCTTTTTCCCCAAGCCCCTGAAAACTGTATGGAGACGTTCTGGGCTTATATGCCCCACCCCGCATAAATGAAAGCCCCAGATTTTTTACCACCTTTGCAATAGCGTCTAATTGCTCCCAGCTTTCGATTGCGCAAGGCCCTGCAATTATAGTAATATAGCCTTCTTCAATCAGCTTTGCATCATCTTTGATTTCAATTCCTTCAAGTTTTTCTTTTTTATTTTCCATTTAAAGATATTTCTTTCTAATATATAAAATAATTATTATTGGATACTTTTAAAATACAGCAACCGGATATTCGGATATTGATATTTATAGACTCTCATCTTTTTCCAAAACCTGAACATTTCTCAGGATGCTTTCAAAAATATCTACAATATTATCATTATATAAGGGGCCCTTATTATATTTAATAATATTATTAATTAATTCTTCCTCCCTTTTTGCATCGTATAAAGGTACATCTCTATCTTCTTTCAACCTTTTTATTTTTATTACTGCTACTGCCCTTTTATTTAGAAAATCTACAATATTTTTATCAATTTCATTGATCTCTTCTCTATATTTTTTTAACTTTTCTTTAAAGTCGTTTTCCATCTATACTCCTTTGATTCTTTTTTTATTTTAATTTACTCCCATTCTATAGTACTTGGCGGCTTCGAGCTTATGTCATATACCACTCTGTTTACTCCATCAACCTCATTTATAATTCTCGTGCTCATTCTTTCAAGTACCTTATGTGGGAGCTTTACCCAATCCGCAGTCATTGCATCAGCGCTGCTTACTGCTCTTATTATTATCGGATAGAAGTAAGTTCTTTCATCACCCATTACCCCTACACTTTTAATGCTGGCAAGCACAGCAAAAGACTGCCAGATACTTTTATATAACCCTGCTCTCTTTATTTCCTCAACTACTATCTCATCTGCATTCTGAAGTATTTTTATCTTTTCTTCCGTAACCTCGCCAATTATTCTGATTGCCAGGCCAGGACCGGGAAATGGCTGTCTCCAGACTATCTCATCCGGAAGACCTAATTCTATTCCTATCTTCCTTATTTCATCTTTAAATAATAACCTTAAAGGCTCAATTAATCCAAGCTTCATATCAACCGGAAGGCCGCCTACATTATGATGTGTCTTTATTCTAGCGGCATCTCTGGTACCGCTTTCTATCACATCAGGGTATAGTGTCCCCTGCACCAGATAATTTGCATTTTTTATCTTTGATGCCTCTTCTTCAAATATTTTTATAAATTCATTTCCAATTATCTTTCTTTTCTTTTCAGGGTCTATAACTCCCACCAGTTTGCTCAGGAACCTATCTCTGGCATTTACATGGGTCAGGTTAATTTTAAAATTTTCCCTGAACATTTCCACAACCTTATTTGCCTCACCTTTCCGGAGAAGTCCATGATCAACAAATATGCAGGTAAGTTTATTACCAACAGCTTTGTTTACTAAAACTGCCGCTACAGAAGAATCTACTCCTCCACTCAGACCACATATAACTTTTCCATCTTTTACTTTATCTTTTATTTTTTTTATCTGTTTTTCAATAATAGAAACCATAGTCCAGGTAGGTGAACATCCACAGATATCAAACAGGAAATTCTTAAGTATATCCATCCCGGATGGAGTATGCATTACCTCAGGATGAAACTGTATCCCATATATTTTATTTTTAGGTTCTTCTATACCCGCAATAGGAAGATTGGGAGTGGAAGCTATTACATTAAAGGCTGGAGGAATCTTAACCACACTATCCTTATGGCTCATCCAGCAGGTTTCTACGGGTTTTAAATCTTTAAAAAGTAGTGATTTTAAGTTCAGTTTTATTTTTGTTTTTCCATACTCGTTGTGTCCACTGGTGATAATCTCACCATCAAATAACCGGCTTATCAACTGCATTCCATAACAAATTCCAAGTATAGGTATGCCCAGAGAAAAAATCTCTTTATCGACTACAGGAGCTTTTCTGTCCTTTGATAGAATACTATAGGGCGAACCAGAGAGTATCAGGCCGCTGGGTTTCTTTTCCTTTATTTTTTCAATATCAGTATCATAGGGAATAAGTTCAGAATAAACCCTGAGTTCCCTGACTCTCCTTGTAATTAATTGACTGTATTGCCCGCCAAAATCAATTACCAGTACACTATCCATATTACGCCCCCATACCTACTCTCTGTTGCTGCTGGTGGAGTTTACCTTCTGTTTTAATTGATGGAGCCACCATTACTTCAGCTTTCTGGAAATCCTTGATGTTCTCATAACCGCATGTAGCCATTGAAGTTCTCAGCGCTCCAAATAGATTTAAGGTTCCATCATTTTCAAATGCAGGTCCCACCAGTATTTCTCTTAAGCTGGCAGCTGCATCTGTCTTAATTCTGGTACCCCTTGGAAGATCGGGGTGGAAGGTTGCCATACCCCAGTGATAACCCCTGCCTGGAGCTTCTTTAGCCCTTGAAAGCGGGGAACCTATCATAACCAGATCTGCGCCGCAGGCAATAGCTTTCGCAATGTCTCCGCCTGTGCGCATACCGCCATCAGCAATCACTAATGAGTACTGTCCTGTTTCCTCCAGATATCTAACCCTTGCAGCTGAAGCATCCGCAATCGCAGTAGCCTGAGGCACACCAATCCCCAGCACCTGCCTTGTGGTACATGCTGCTCCGGGACCGACACCTACTAGAACACCAACCGCACCTGTTCGCATCAGGTGCAGGGAAGTGGAATATGATGCACAGCCGCCAACTATTACAGAAATAGGACATTCGGGAATAAATTTTTTCAAATCTAACGGCATTTTTGTCTTACTCACATGCTCAGCGCTAACTACTGTACCCTGGATCACCAGAATATCAAGACCAGCATCTATAGCTATATTATAATACTTTTCAACATTTTTAGGAGTTAAGGAGGCGCAGGCTATATCACTTTCTTTCTTTATCTGTTTTACTCTTTTAGCAATTAATTCCTCTTTAATGGGCTCACTATAAATTTTCTGCATTTTACTGGTAGCTTCTCCTGCAGAAAATTTTGAAATTCTTTCCAGAATTTCATCCGCATTATCATATCTGCACTGCAGACCCTCTAAATTCAGCACAGCAAGTCCTCCTATTTTTCTCATTTCTATAGCAAATTTTACGTCTACAACTCCATCCATTGCTGAAGCCAGTACGGGCAGTTCAAGCTTATATTCTCCAATATTTACCGAAATATCAATATCCTCCGGATCCCTGGTTCTTCTACTTGGAACTATTGATACTTCATCAAAACCATAAGATCTCCTGCCAGTTTTCCCCTTGCCAATTTCTATTTCCATTTATTCCCCTTATCTTTAAGTTTTTTCTCTTCTTTATTTATTAATCTTTTAATATTTTCTCTATGAGTAATAAAAGTAAGCGCACTCCAGAAAAATGCTGCAATTACTATTGCCCATGTATCCCATGTATGTCCGGTAACGGTAAAATAAAATGCAATGGGGGCAGTAATAGCCGCACTTAAAGATGCCAGAGATACAATTCTAAAAACCGCAAAAATAACAGCCCAGGTGCCAAGAATAATAAGAAATGGAAGTATCTTCAACCATATGGGATTATCCATAAATGGCAGGGTTGAGACTCCGATTACCACCCCTAAAGAAGCTGCGATTCCCTTTCCACCTTTAAATTTAATATAGGCAGGAAAATCATGGCCCAATATAACAGCAACGGATACAATGGAAAGAAGTATTAGATCCTGAGGATAAATGAAGTACAGTACCAGTATCGGTATGAACCCTTTTATGACATCAACAACTATTGTTAAAATACCATAACCTGCACCAAGGGTACGTGTAATGTTAGTCCCCCCCACATTTCCGCTTCCATATTCTCTTATATCATCACCCTTCTTTATTCTATGAATTACATACGCAGTAGGAAAAGCGCCAAAAAGGTAGGCTGCAATTACAAATATAATCTTATAAAATAAATCAATACCCATAATACATAATAATTATTTTAGTTCAGAAACTCTAAAAAAATCAAAAAGATATAAATCCTTTAAAAAACCGTAAATTACTGCCTGGAAATCCACAGAATAATATTAAAAGAAATATTACTATAAGTTATTGATTTATTCAATTTATTAAGTGATGCTATAACCCTGCCAAGTGATTTCTTAATTTTTTCATAAAACAACATTCTCACGACTCAAGTATATGTATATGTATTCCCATACTTTTAAGTTTAATTTTGGGTAAGATCAAGTGAAAATATGGAATCAGGGTTCGGATATAATTTTTACTAGTTGCGGCGAAATTCTTATGAAGTTATTAACATTTAAAGTTAAAATCCTGTCTATTTTCATTTGTCTGGCAGCATATAGTATTAATCCATCATAGCTTGCACCACCGGTAATATTATTAGATGAAAGTTCACCTAACAATCTAATATAATCGTCAGTATTATATTTGACCATCACAAAGTCTTTCAGGACATTTTCCCTTATCAGGTTTTCTGCAAGAGAAGGATAAATTTTTGGACTTAACGGTAATGTGGTAAGAATGGAATAAGATTCAATTAAAGAATGGACAGAAATTATACCTTCAATTTCTTTTTTCTTAACTCTCTGCAGCCAGTATAGGGAATTCTCATGCTTTGGGTGCGCACTTACAAAAGCTGCTATTATTACTGATGTATCAAAAAAAACCTTCAAAGTTTAATATCTCCAGTAACTCTTTTCACTCTATCTTCCCTATTTTCTTGTAAAAAATCCGTAAAAGGTTCCAAAGGCTCTGAGCAGACAACAAGAATCCCCTCTTTATCTATAACAAACGGGTTTGAGGGTTTAGGACGAACTATTATATTATCTGAAGTGGCTTCAACCTCAACTTCGGTATTATTTTTAAGACCAAAGTCATTTCTTATTTTTTTGGGAATTACTATTCTTCCAAATTTATCAATTTTTGTTTTAAATTTTATTGTCAACTAATACACCTCTAAAAAAATAGAATTATATTTATAATTATATTTGCCATTATAATATGGTTTTTGGCAATTATCAATGCCAATTTTATTTAGAGTTTGGTATGACTGCAGGTTTTTTTATGATACTTTCTCTGGTAAAATGAGCATAAGACTTAAAATTACTCTCAATATTTTCCCGCCATATGAA
>VGAU01000087.1 GCA_016870675.1 Actinomycetota bacterium
CCGGCTATTCTCTCATAGCCAGCAATATACAAATCATCCTCGTATCTGCATAAATCCACCAGTCTTTTTATTTCCTTAAATTCCATGCTATTAAAAAAAATTACCACCTAGATGGAGGCCAGTAAATCACGACAAATTCTCCAAATATATCATCTTCCGGAATTGTTCCAAAAAATCTGCTGTCAAAACTGTTATTTCTGTTATCTCCCATTACAAATACTTCACCTTCACCGACAACTATGGTCTGGTTGATATAGAATATATTTTGATTGGCTGGCAGGTAGCTTTCAGAGAATTTTTCACCACTTATGAAAATTTCACCTTCACTGGTTAGAGTAATTTCATCACCTTCTACAGCGATAACTCTTTTGACCAGATCTTTTTGTTCCAACGGAGAATGAAATGCTACAATATCTCCTCTTTTAACAGTGCCAAATTTATATGCCATTTTATTGATTATGACTTTATCTCCAACTCTTAAGTTAGGTTCCATAGAAGGAGTGGGAACAATAAAAGGTTCAAATATAAAAATTCTAATTAAAGTGGCTGATATTACTGCTGCTAAAACAACAATAGTGTATCCTAAGAATTCTTTTAAGATTTTTTTATTTTTGGTTTTAACCTGTTTGTTTTCAAAAGGCATTAATATAAAAAGTCAAATCATTACATATTTATTTAGACTTAATTTTTGATTTTTTACCAATTTTATCTCTAAGGTAATATAATTTAGCCCTTCTTACTGCGCCTTCATTAACATTTTCAATAGACTGAATTATAGGTGAATTTAAAAGAAATGTTCTTTCAACACCCACATTATTAAAAGAGATCTTTCTTACCGTAAATGTTTTATTAATACCAGAGCCTTTAACCCTTATTACAATTCCTTCAAGGACCTGAATTCTGTCCTTATTTTCCTCGCTGATTCTTATCTTGACTCTTACTTTATCTCCCGGCCTAAATTCGGGCATATCAGTCTTTATATATTTACTTTCTATTTTATCTAATTTATTCATCTTAACGCCAGCCTATCTTTTTTTCAATCTAATAAGAACCAAACAAATATAATGAATTTAACCGTCCTTGTCAATTAAATCCGGTCTTTTTATTCTGGTTATTTCCAGTGACTTTTCTTTTCTCCACTTTTGGATATCTTTATGGTTTCCGCTTAAAAGAATTTTAGGAACATCCATTCCCTTAAAAACCGGTGGTCTTGTGTACTGGGGATAATCAAGCAGATTGTCCTCAAATGATTCCGACTTTAAAGATTCTTCTTTTCCGACTACACCTGGAAGCAGCCTTATCACTCCATCTATTATAACCATTGCCGGAATTTCACCTCCGGTTAATACATAATCACCTATGGAGATCTCAAAATCGATAAGAGAATCTATCACTCTTTCATCAACACCTTCATACCTTCCACAAATAAGTATTATATTTTCAAGATTTGACAGATACTTTAATTTATTCTGGTTCAACTTTTCTCCCCTGGGAGCAAGCAATATCGTTTTTTGCTTTTCTTTCTTTTTAATTTTATTCTTTTTTTTAATGAAAGTAATCGCATTGTCTATGGGTTCCGGCATTAATACCATACCTGGACCTCCACCATACGGTCTATCATCAACCCTGCCGTGCTTATAATTCGAGAAATCTCTTAAGTTATATATATTCAGCTGGAAGATATTTTTTTTAAAAGCTTCCTTTAGCACCCCAAACTCGATAATATTATCGAACATGTTTGGGAAAATGGTCACCACATCTATTTTTAGCATTTTTCAAATGAAAAGGTTTTAAAATGTGATAAAAAAATAACAAATTCAAATATATTCTGGAATTTTTTTTAATATTATTTTTTTATCTTTTAGATTTATACTTTCAATATAAATTTCAATAACCGGAATATAGAAAATATTACTGTCAGAATCTCTTATATCTAAATCCTTATTCTCTATTTTTACTGCTAAATTATCATTTGCTGCAAATTTCTCCACATTTACTACCTTACCAACAAAAATATTATTTTTTGTATAAACCATACAATTTATTATATCGTCTACCCAGTATTCATCCTCTTTTAGTTTAGGACTGTCTTTTACACTCCGGAAGAGACTGGCGCCTTTTAAGTTTTCAGCATCATTTCTGCTGTTTATACCTTTAAATTTAATTACTGGCATGTAAGATTTTTTTATTTTCTTCCATCTAATACTTTCAACATCTATTTTCTTCTTACATTTTTCATCAAAAAAAAGAATATCTCCACTTTTAATAGTTTTGGGATAATCAGTAAGCAACACTACAGTTATTTCTCCTTTTATTCCATGCGGCTTACCAATTACCCCAATTAACCTTGCATCTACACTTACTTCTGACATTTACCGGTGCCTGTTTAAAAAAATCTATCTATATTTATATATTAAATTATCAATCCATAATCTTAACAATAGAGGATTTACCTCTTTTAGCAGATGCAGCTCTCATTAAAATCCTCAGAGCATTTGCGGTTCTTCCTTTTTTCCCAATTACTTTTCCCAGATCATCTTCTGCTACTTTTAGTTTAAAAATTACTGTTCTGTCATCTTCCTCCTCTTCTGTAATTTCAACATCATCCGGGCTGTCCACCAACTCTTTTACCATGTACTCCAGAAGTTCTTTCACTGTTTACCTCCAGTCTAATTGTAATAACTACTTCTTTAAATCAATTTTATCAAAAAGTCTTTGAACTGTATCTGTTGGTTTTGCACCTTTCTTAATCCAATCAATAGCCTTGTCTTTATCTACTTCTATTCTTGATGGATCACTTTTCGGATCATATATGCCTATTTTTTCAATGAACCTTCCATCTCTTGGCGACCTGATATCCGCTACCACAATTCTGTAAAAGGGTTGTTTTTTTGAACCCATTCTAGCCAGCCTGATCTTTACACTCAATCTGTAACCTCCAAATTCCTAAATAGATAGCTTTATGCTTTCATAATTATATATTTTTCTATAAAACTTGCAAAATATTTTTTTACCTAAAAATTACCAGGAGGTAAATTAAATTTCCCTTTCAGCCCTGAAAATTGTTTTAACATCTGTTTTGTTTTGCTAAATTGTTCCAGTAGTTTATTTACTTCTGATACAGAATTGCCGCTTCCTTTTGCTATTCTCTTTTTTCTGCTGCCGTTAATTATATGCGGTTTTCTTCTTTCATCCTCAGTCATAGAATTAATTATGGCTTCTATATGAGACAGATGCGAATCATCTAAATTTACTTTTTTAAATATTTTACTTTTATTGACTATGGGCATCATCGAAAATATCTTATCTATTGACCCCATCTTCTTTAAACTTCTTATCTGTGCAACAAAATCCTCAAAATTTAATTCATTCCTGTAAATTTTCTCTTCTATTCTCTTTGCCTCTTTTTCACTTACTACTTTTTCCGCTTTTTCAATCAGTGTTAAAATGTCGCCCTTGCCTAATATTCTGGAAGCTATCCTGTCCGGGTAAAATATATCAAAATCCTCGATTTTCTCCCCATTAGATACAAATTTTACCGGTTTTTTAACTACATAATATACTGAGAGCGCAGCACCTCCCCTGGTATCACTGTCTAATTTAGTCAGGATTATTCCATCACATCCAACCCGCAGGTTAAAACTGGAAGCAATATTTACAGCTTCCTGACCGGTCATAGCATCCAATACGAGATATATTTGATGTGGCGTAGTTTTATTTCTGATATTTGCAATCTCATCCATCATATTTTCATCAATATGTAACCTTCCAGCAGTATCAATTATGATTACATCACTCCCGGATTTTTTAAATAATTCTACGCCTCTTACCGATATGGATACAGGGTCTGAATTATTTTCAGAATAAACATCCACATCTATATTTTTTGCCATATCTTCCAGCTGTAGTACTGCAGCCGGCCTGTATACATCTGCAGCAACCACAGATACCTTTTTTTGAAATTTAGTTTTTAAAAAATTAGCTAATTTAATAACAGATGAGGTTTTTCCAGAACCATGAAGTCCAACAGTCATTATAATTGTAGGACCTCTGGAAGCGAAACTAATACCGCCACTGCTTGAACCCAGCATTCTTATAATCTCTTCATTTACTATTTTTATTACATGCTGATAAGGCGTTAGGCTTTCCAATATCTTCTCGCCTGTTGCCTTCGCCTTTACATTTTCTATAAATTCTTTAACCACTTTAAAATTTACATCAGCCTCCAGTAAAGCCAGCTTGATTTCTCTTAAAGCACTATCTAAATCATTTGGGCTTAATTTCCCTTTATTTCTTATTTTATAAAATAAATCTTCAAATTTGGCTGTGAGCAGATCAAACATTCACAAAATCCCTTTCTATCTTGAGTTTCAAATTAAGAGAATATCAATTCAGTGAATCTGACCGGATCAAAATAACATATGTCTTCTAATTTTTCACCCTTGGTAACCAGCTTTATAGGAATATTCAGATCATTCTTTATAGTAATCACTATTCCGCCTTTAGAAGTGCTGTCTGTTTTAGTTAAAATAATTCCAGTTAAACTTAATGAATTGTTAAATAATTCTGCCTGATTTCTGGCGTTCTGACCTGTAGTGGAATCCATTACAAGTAATATTTCATCAACTTCCCGGTCTATTCTCCTGCAGATTACTTTTTTTATTTTTTTAAGTTCCTCCATAAGATTATACGAAGTTTGCATTCTTCCTGCAGTATCAATTATTACCAGATCGGTTCCTCTGGCCTTTGCCTTTTCTACACTATCATAAACTACTGCCCCGGGGTCTGAAAACTTCTGATGGTAAACCATATCCATTCCTAATATTTCAGCATAATATTGTAGCTGTTCCACTGCAGCCGATCTGTAAGTATCAGCTGCTGATATCAAGACCTTTTTTCCATTCTTTTTAAACATATTGGCTAATTTTGCGATCGAGGTGGTCTTACCCACACCATTTACTCCAACTATCAGGAATACCGTGGGAGGTCTGGATGATATATTTAATTTACTATCTCCATTGCACTTGAGAATTTCTATAATTTGCTGTTTTAATGAAGATTTTACTTTTTCAAGGTTATTTATATTTTCACGGTAAACATAGTCTTTTACTTCTTCTAATATCCTGCTGGCAGTATTAATGCTGATATCACTGGTTACCATCTGTTCTTCCAGCTCGTCCCAGAATGACTTGCGGTCATTTTTAAACTTATTCCAGATATAACTTAAATTTTTAATTAACTTCTGCATATTTTTTCCCGATCTTTTCGGAAATTATTTTGGAAATTCCATTGGATTGCATAGTTACTCCATAAATCGTATCTGCAACCTCCATTGTTCGTTTCTGGTGAGTAATTATTATTATCTGCTGCTTTTCAGAAAATTTCTTCACCAGTGTCAGGAATCTGCTAATATTTACATCATCCAGCGCAGCATCTACTTCATCAAAAACATAAAAAGGTGATGAATTTATTGAATAAATAGAAAAAAGAAATGCTATAGAAACTAAAGATTTCTCTCCTCCGGATAGCAATGAAAGAGGAACAAACTTATTATTACCAATATCTACCTTCAGATCTACACCTATTTCATTATCGCTTTCGCTATCACTTTTTTCAAGCTGCATCTCACCCTCACCTAAGGGAAATAGAATCTTAAAATAGTTTTTAAAACACTGGTTGATTTCATCAAATTTTTTAAAAAAATAGTCAGCTATCCTTTCATTTATATCCTTAATTAATTCCTCCAGATTTTTTTTGCTTTCAACCAGATCAAGACTCTGATCAGCCAGGAAGTCGAATCTTTTTTTTATTCTGTTATATTCAATTGATGCATTGGGATTAACATTTCCATATTTCTTTATTTCATTTTTAAACCTTTTTACTTTAACTTCGGACTCCTTAATGTCACTGCTCGGACTGTAACTTTTCAATGCATAATCAATTGATAAATTATAATTATCTACAATATTCTCTGTAATAGCTTCTACCTTTTCCTTTATTTGTTCCTTCTTTAAGTCGATTTTATATATATTGTTCTCCAGGTTTGATCTAGAGATACTTAGCTGGTTTATCCTGATGCCAAGTTCATTTATTTTATCCTGACTGCCTGAAATTAAACTGTTTCTTCTTTCAAATTCCGGGTAAAGTTTGTTTTTTATATCTTCCGAAACTGATAGATAGTTATTTAGAATTGAATGAATCTTTCTAGACCTTTCCAGGTTTGTCATACAAATATTCTTTATGATTCTAATCCGGTCCAGTCTCTTCTTAAAATTATCGACTTGCTTCTCATTTCCTTTTTGAGATTCTTTTTTACTGATCGCATCTTTACCTCGCTTGCTGGTTTCAATTATCTTATGTAATTTCTTTATCTCTTCTATAATTAAATTTCCTTCATTTTCAACATATCGAGTAGTATTTTTATCTTTTACTGTTTTCTTTAAATTTTCTAAAAATTTCAGGAGCAGGTCATCAATTCTTTTAAGTCCATTTAAAATTTTCTGAAAGAAAGATATATCAATACCATTTTTGTCTTTCTCCAATGAGACCTTCAGTTCGTTCGTACCACTCATACCGCTTGAAAACTTTAGATCGAACATATTATATAACGTGCTGAATACATTCTTTTTACTTTCAATCAGAGCTATGATACTTTCGAGCCTGTTTTTTTCTGAATTAAACCAGTCAATCTTATTTTTCCAGAATTCGTACCCATCCTGCTCCTTATTAGCAATTTTTATAAGATCATTCTTCTCCTTTTCTACGCTTAAAATTTTGCTGCTGATTTCTTTTAACTCATCTTTATTTTTCCTGTAAGATTCATTTTCACTTTCCCATTCATTATTTAAATGGTTAAGACGAGCTATAAAAAGAGAGATTTCCTCATCCTTAAGTAAATTGAAAATTTCAGCATGTTTCTGAGCCCTTTTTGCTTCAATTTCAAGGGGATCCATTGTCCTTTTTATTTCTTCCATCAAATCATCTATCCTCTCGATATCATTTTTTACTTTTTGAAGCTTACTCAGGGATTTATCCCTCCTGTTTTTATGTTTTGATATTCCCAGTACCTCATCTATTATAGTTTTCCTTTCAATAGGTTTCAGTACTGCAATTTCATTAATCTGTCCCTGATTTATAATAATATACAAACCCCTCCCTATCCCGGTGTCAGCTGTAAGCTCCTGTATATCTATTAGTCTGCAGGGTGAAGAATTTATAAAATACTCACT
>VGAU01000088.1 GCA_016870675.1 Actinomycetota bacterium
CTTTATCAACTATTATTTCATCAATGTCCTCACTTATCCCCAGTTGAGAGAATATTTTCTGACAGGTTGATGGCATAAAGGGGATTAATAAAATAGTGGATAGTCTGATGATTTCTATTACTTCATATAATATTGCATCCAACTTTTTAAGGTCATCTTCGTTTTCACTTTTTACAAGACCCCAGGGCTGGCTATCTTCAATATATTTATTGGCTATATTTATAAATTCCCAGACTTTGACGAGATAATCAGAGAATTTAAAATCACCTATATGCTTTATTACTTCGCCTTTTATTTTAGACCATTTCTTCTCAAAAACCGGACTTGAAACTTTCTCAGGAATTATACCATTCCTATATTTATCTATCATAGCCAGGGTTCTTGAAACCAGATTTCCGATATCATTACTGAGATCCGAATTATATCTCCTCACAAAAGCCTGGTGGGTAAAAGAACCATCCTGGCCAAATGACACTTCTCTAACCAGAAAATATCTTATACCATCTACTCCGTATCTATCTAACTGTTCATCGGGATCCAGGGTAATTCCTTTTGATTTTGATAGCTTCTCCTCTCCCATTAAAAGCCAGCCATGAACTACTATATGTTTTGGAAGCTCAATACCCAGAGCCATTAACATGGCAGGCCAGATTATGGCATGGAATTTTAAAATATCCTTTCCTATATGATGCTGATCTGCTGGCCAGTACCGGTTAAATAATCCCGGGTCATCAGAGCTATAGCCTAAAGCTGAAATGTAATTGATAAGAGCATCTACCCATACATAACAATAATGGCCGGAATCAAAAGGTATGGGAACTCCCCACTTTACTGCAGTCCTGGAAACACTTATGTCCTTAAGTCCCTGCTTTAAGACTCCAAGAACCTCATTTTTTCTGGCTTCGGGAATCACAAAATCCGGATTGGTTTCAATATGTTGAATTAACCTGTCTCTATATTCAGATAGCTTGAAGAAGTAATTTTCCTCCTTCACAAACTCAACTTCCCTGTTGCATTGGGGACACCTGCCGTCCACCAGTTGAGACTCAAGCAGAAATGTCTCGTCCGGTACACAGTACTTCCCTTCATAAGTGCTCTTATAAAGGTCGCCATTATCTTTTAGTTTTATAAGTATATTCTGTACTATCTTTTCATGTTTTTTATCAGTGGTTCTGATATAACTATCATTGCTGATGCTGTATAACTTAAGGAGTCTTTTCATATCCTTAACCATTTCATCAACATATTCCTGTGGAGATACCCCTCTCTCTTCAGCACTTTTATTTACCTTCTTACCATGCTCATCAGAGCCGGTCAAGAAAAAAATATCCTTACCGCTGAGCCTGTTAAATCTGGCTACTACATCGGCAAGTATGAATTCGTAGATCTGGCCTAAATGCAGTTTCGCGTTCATATATGGAATTGCTGTGGTGATGTAAAATTTTTCTTTATCCATAATACTCTTATTATTATTCTTTTCTTAAATAATTTTTTACCCTTAGATTTTCGTTGCAATATTATACAATCTTTGCTTATCTATGTCATATCTTGATAATACAATTTTTAGAGCACTCTTTTTTGAAATACCCTCTTTTAGCAAACGGATTAGTTCTTTTCTTATATCTTCTTCAGAGAAACTTCTTATAAGCTCCTTTTTATATCCTTCAACAACCAGCACAATCTCGCCTTTTACTTTTTTCTCTTTTATTCTGGTTAAGATATCACTTAAACTTCCTCTTATGACTTCTTCATATATTTTAGTGATTTCCCTTACAAGACCTGCTCTCCGGTCGCCAAATCTTTCGATGAGCTCCCCAGTTAGGGCTTCGATCCTATTGGGTGATTCATAGAATATAAGGGTATATGGAAAAGTTGCCAGTTCCGAAAGCTTATTTTTTCTTTTGGCCCCTGCTTTCGGCAGAAAACCTATAAATAAAAAATTATCTGCCGGCAGACCTGAAAGAACCAGAGCACTTATAGCAGCATTTGGACCCGGTACTGTAGTTACAGTAATGTTTCTTTTAATACACTCATTTACTATCTCAAATCCCGGGTCTTGAATAGACGGCGTCCCGGATTCTGAAACCAGAGCAATGTTTTTCCCTGCTTCCAGCTTACCGGTTATATAATTGATTCTGCCTTCCTTGCTGAAATCATGGTAACTTACAATATCCTTCTTTAAAATATTGTATTTTTGAAGCAGTTTTCTTATGGTCCTTGTGTCTTCCGCTGCGATTAAATCCACTTCTGCCAGTGTTCTTATAAGCCTGAAACTGACATCCTCTAAATTACCAATCGGAGTTGCGCAGATAAAAAGAATTCCTTTAATTTTTTCCTCCACCTTACCGGTTTTAAATTCTATAATTAAAAATATAGGTTATTAAAAAATATTATAATTTTTAAGTAAAATTATACTTCCAAGATCTTTAACTTTTTCAAATAGTTTTTCATCTGCGGTAATATACTGAGCATTAATATATTTTGCCAGAGCAATATAGATTGAATCGTATATTGTGATATTCTTGGAGAAGTGTAATTTTGAGCTTTCAGATAATATTCCTGCATAAGGTTCTACAAATTTAATATCCATTTCATATAAACTTAGAATAGCCATGTTTACCTTATCTGCATTAAATAGTGGGTTATATGCAAGAGCGTTTATAACTTCATAAACCAAAATATCCGGGGCCACTAAAAAAATATTCCTATTCATGTGCTGCAGCCGTAATGATGAAGCAATACTAACATCATCCTCATTTTCAATAGAAAACCATTTTATACAGACTGATGCATCTATAACATATGTTTTGGGGCTTTCCTTTATTAAGAGTTTAAGCTTATCTTGCTTCCCGCCATTTTCTAATTTCTGATACTCCATCCCAATCCTTTGAATATTTTCTCAAGCTATCCTGAATCCTTATTGCATTTTTAATCTTCTCTATTCTTCTATTTTCTAAATCTAATTTATCAAATTTTCTTTTATATAACTGGATAGCCTGCCTTATAAGTTTGCTTCTACTTAAATTTTCCTTTTCCCTTATATAATCTAATTCCTGTAATTCCTTTTCATTAATACTTAGATTTATCCTTACCATCCTAATACCTCATTTTAAAAATAATATATTATTATATCATAATAGGATTATTTATTGTGTAAATTTCATAAATTATTTACATAAATATTTTAATATTTTAACACAACTTAATTGACATTTACAGGACTACCAATAATTACTAATATTCAATTAATGTTCCCTCCATAATCAAGATAAACATATCCAGTAAGCAATTTTTAGTTATTTCCCTTTTTTAATTTTTTGTTTCACTACATTACTACTTTCAAATATTTATTAAATACTTAGACCTGGCAAAAAACAACGTAAACATTTTCTGGATACTTTAATGACAACAGAGGAAGCCGAAATCCGGCTTGCAGAGATTGATATTAAGCCGAATAGTAAAATAGACAATATAACTATAAGTGAATCAGGTAAGAGACATGGGATAGAAGCCCTGATTATCTCTGTAATAGAAAAAGGAGAGAAAATCTCGGTAAAAAAAGCAAGCGGAGATACACATATGATAGCGGGTCAGAAAATAATAGCCATTGGCACTAAAGATCAGATTAAGTATTTAACCAATCTGGCATCCAGTTAAACAACCGGTTTGATCATGATACTTCTATATGCTGTCATGAAAAACGTTATAGTCACCACTCAGGAAGTATAAACACGGTATTTAATATATTAAGGTGTAGAACTAAAGATATCAGCTGTTTATAAAGTATGGTGGCGAGACGCAGAATCGAACTGCGGACACATGGATTTTCAGTCCACTGCTCTACCAACTGAGCTATCTCGCCAACCTCTAACTAAAACTGGCGGAGCTGACGGGATTTGGTCTTTCGTCTCACTCCGTTCGCTGCAGAGCCGCAGACTCCCTCGTCTTCGACTCAGTCCGTCTTTTCAAATCCCGTAAAATATGCACTTGTGGCATATTTTACACAGTTAAACTTTACTGAATCATACAGACTTCTGTAAATTCATGGCGGAGCTGACGGGATTTGAACCCGCGATCTCATGCGTGACAGGCATGTGTCCTAAACCGCTAGACGACAGCTCCTCTTAACTGTTAATACATGGTGGGCGTTGCAGGGCTTGAACCTGCGACCCCCTGCTTGTAAGGCAGGTGCTCTCCCAACTGAGCTAAACGCCCACATCTAATGGTAGCCTGTAGGAGAATTGAACTCCTGTTGGTAGGTTGAAAACCTACTGTCCTAACCACTAGACGAACAGGCCATTATCTGGTGAGCCGTGAAGGATTCGTTCTTTCGTCTCGCTCTGCTCGCTGCAGAGACGCGGACTCCCTCAGCTATCGCTTCGGTCCGTCCTTTCGAATCCTGCAAACATGCACCAATGGCATGTTTGCCCAAATTATCTCCACCGTACTTACCATTTACTTATATAAATCTGGTGAGCCGTGAAGGATTCGAACCTTCGACACCCGGATTAAAAGTCCGGTGCTCTACCTACTGAGCTAACGGCCCCTGCTAATTCAACCTCATAACAACTAAAACTGCCGTAGCCATTAGCTGTCCAATTAAATTAGCAAACGTAAAGTCTACTATAGTAAAAAATCATTGTCAACAGATGAAAGCAGGATATTACGGCTAAATTTCAATTAATATCTGCCTGACTTTTACCTTTAATTTTAGAGGATATTTTCCCAGCTTTTTCTTTACCTTTCTCCAATAATTCTTCACCCATAACTTTTGCTTCGACTAGGGTAAATTTTCCTCTATTTATTATATCTTTAAGCTTTTCAATTAAATTTTTTCTAGTTTTTAATCCAGATTGGGGTGCAAATAATAATCCTAATATAAATCCAGAAAAAATTGAAATCAAAACAATTATTAATACCTCTGCTAAACCCTCCCCAACAGATTTATTATGTCCACCACTTCCAGGACCTGAATTATTATTACACATTATTGATACATCCTTTATTAATTAATTTATTTACGTCTTTATTATAAACTATTTAATGGTCATATTGAAAATAATATCATTATCATAATAAAAAATTGGAAGTAAAGTAGTTAGCTTAATTTACCAGATACTCTATAACCTCTGCCCAACCCTTATTCATAACACCGTCGGTTACATATACATTATTATATTTATCAAGTTCATCCAGTATCATTTCCTTATGCTCCAGTGCATTCCCCATAAGGAAAAAATATTTGACCTCACCTGCCATTTTTAAGTCTTCCAATGAGTCGCCAAGTGCTATACAATTATTGATATCAAAATTTCTAATTTTTTTATCCAGCTTTATCCCCTTTGCCTTATTAACTCCCTCGGGCATTAAATTATAAATATGCAATCTCTCTATATCCAGACCTAATTCTACTAATGATGAAAGCCCGTTGTCTACCAGAACAAGCTCTCCATATCCTTCTTTTTTAAGCAGCTTATTTGCCAAATTCAGATTTATTTCTCCAAAAAATAATACAGTATGTGACCTATACTTGCTCCATTCCATCTTACTTTCTATTTTATCTGGAAAATTTTTCTTAAATAATTCTATAATCTTTATTAAATCTTTTCCTTCATATGTCAGATCATATTTTATCTTCTGTCTGTCAAACGTAGCATAAACTTCTTTGCCCAGATTATAGACTAATTCAGAACCTAACTCCGCAATATAATTTTTCAGTCCAATAATCTGAGCATTATATCTCAACTGGAACTTATTTCTTCCAGATACCAGAACAACATCCCAGTTTTTTCTTGCTATCTCAGACAGCAGTTTAACTGCTTTAAAATAATAACCACCTTTCTCATCTTTAATAATACAACCCCTGTCATTAAATAAAGTACCGTCAAGATCAGTATATATAACTTTTAAATCTTTTAAATTTTCTTTAATCTCTTTTTTACTATCTCTAAATAATCTATATTTCACCTTCTCTACCTTTCTACCTCTAAATTATTTTTTTACAATTAATGTATTCATCTATCTTTAAGATAGGATGAAGTTCATTTTCTTCAAGTTTTAATGGAGTAATTATAAATTCTTTTCAAGTCCGGATATTTAATATCTTGGAAGGCTAGTGAAATTCAGACCGGATTTTTATAAAACGCATTACATCACTTTTTGTAATTATTCCTCTTAATTTATTACCTGACATTATTACGAGGTGACCCAGATCATCTTTACCCATTTTCTTAATTGCATCAGATATTTCCATAGACATATCTACTTTTTCACTTTCTGAAACTGATTTAACTATATCTCCTATTTTAACCTCCGGCCACTCTTCCTTTGAAACTCCCTTAATGTCATGTAATGAAATCACACCTATAAACCTCTGGGTTTTTTCATCTTCTATTACTGGAAACCTTCCAAACCTGTACTTCATAAAATAATCATCTACTAAATCCTGTATAGTTATATCTTTTGTGACATTTACAATATTTTCATTCATAACATCTCTTACTTTAATTCCCTTGATGGAAGTTTCAAAAATAAGCTGGCGATAGCCCATCTGAGCAGATGATTGTATAAACCATCCTATAAAAGCGAGCCATATCCCATTTAAGAAATTACCCATAAATATAAAGAAGATACCAACTGCTATAATCATAAATCCTATTACTCTTCCTACCGTAGAAGCTATAAAGGTTGCGCGCTCTAAATTACCAGTCGTCTTCCATATAATAGATCGCAGTATTCTTCCACCATCGAGTGGGTAACCTGGCAGTATATTAAAAACTCCCAGTACGGTGTTTATAATAGCCAGATATCCGACCGGCTCTCTCACAAAGGCAATATCTTTGGTAAAGAACCATATAACGCCAAATATTGCAGCAACTACAAAGCTTGCAGCAGGACCAGCAATGGCCATAATTAACTCGCTATAAGGGGTTTCCGGCTCTTTCTCTATCTGGGCCATTCCTCCAAACAGAAAAAGTGTTATTTTCTCTACAGATGTGCCCTTCCTCCTGGCAACCAGAGAATGGCTCATTTCATGTATTAATACCGAAATAAAGACAAAGATTACAGTAATAACAGTAATTAATGCCAGTAGACCCTTATTCAATCCAGGAAGAACTGAAGGGAAATAAATAAATCCAAAAAAATAGGCAAATAACGCAAATATTATAAA
>VGAU01000089.1 GCA_016870675.1 Actinomycetota bacterium
TGGCAAAAGAAGCGCAATTCTGATAAAGCTAAGGTTGACTGGCAGTTTACTGCAGATGATGCCAGGGTAAAACTTAAGAGGCTTTACCCTATATTATTATCTTGACATGATACTAGGTGGTGAAAGTCTAATGTGGTAGCGAATAGCGCTGACCAAATAGCTTAAGACAAAAGTATCTACGCGGTGTGGGAGGACGGAGGCTTATTAATAATTACCTCCTCCTACCCGATTATCAACAAAATGAAGGAGGTAAAAATCATGAGCAAGGTTAGGGTTGCCATAGTGGGTCTTGGTTTTGGCAAAGAATTTATTCCGATTTATCAAAAATCTTCCGACTCTGAATTAGTGGCGATATGCCAGAGAAACAAGGAAAGACTCAATGAGATAGGTGACCAGTTCGGCATTGAAAACCGTTTTACAAACTGGGAAGATTTGTTGAAGCTTGATATAATTGATGCCGTTCATATAGTCACACCTATTCTAGACCATGCCAGAATGTCTATTGCAGTTTTGGAATCAGGGAAACATTGCGCATCCACAGTACCCATGGGTACGACTATTGACGAGTTAAAGAACATAATCAGGGCTAAGAAAAAAGCAAAAAAGGTTTATATGATGATGGAAACAGCTGTTTATACAAGAGAATTCCTATATGTGAAGGAATTGGTAAACAATGGGAAAATTGGCCGTATTCAATTTGTTAGAGGTTCCCATATGCAGGATATGGGGCTGCAGGGCTGGCCCGATTATTGGCTTGGGTTTCCTCCCATGTGGTATGGTACACATGCAATATCACCACTCTTGTGTGTAACAAGTACAAAACCTGAATCAGTTATTTGTCATGGTTCGGGTTCAATTAATGAAGAACGTACGAAAAAATATGGTTCTCCTTTTGCAGTCGAGACTGCAGTATTTCGTATGAAAGATTCAATTATTGTTGCCGAAGCAACCCGTTCCCTTTATGAAACTACACGTCAATATCGTGAAAGCTTTGATGTATATGGAGATAAAATGTCTTTTGAATGGGAACAAGTAGCTGATGAGGGACATGCACTTTTTGAAGGTGGAGAAAGCATAAGACGTATGCAAGCACCTGATACTGATAGTCTACTACCTCCAGATATAGCAGAATTTACAAAACGTGAACAGATTATTGATCAAGAGCATGTTTCCTTTATCCAGGGAGCAGGTCATGGCGGATCCCATCCTCACCTGGTAAAAGAATTTATAAGTGCGATAGCTGAGGGTAGGGATTCAGAAATTGATGCAGTAACTGCAGCATACTGGACTGGTGCCGGAATTTGTGCTCATGAGTCAGCTATGAAAAACGGTGAAAAGATATACATTCCTGATTTTGATAAGGTATAAAGGAGATATTTAAATGGATAAAAAAAAGATTAAAGGAAAAAGGTATTATGTTTGTGTTGATGACGTTGAAACCCAGATTTTCCCCTGGGGTAGACTTGCATGGCTTTCAGAACCCAGGGTAACAGGAACTGATAATATGACATCTGGAGTAGTAACACTTGAACTCGGGAAGGGACACAATAGACATAATCATCCGGGATGTGAAGAAATATTATTTGTAATTGAAGGAGAAGGTGATCAAACCGTAGAAGTTGGTGGGAAAATAGAAAAACAAAAAATTAAGAAAGGTGACCTTGTTTATATACCCTCAGACGCCTTTCATAGTACAATAAATACCGGCACTATACCAATGGTTATATTTGCTATTTACCAGTTCTCAGGTCCGGAAAAATTCCTTAGAAATCTGCCTGAATGTAAAATTGAACCGGCTAAAAATAAATCTTAATTCAGAATTGTTAAACAGCTTGTAGGTAATGAATTAACATATTTATGTATCTTATATTAATGGGCTATAAAACATTATATAGAGGTGTTCATTAATGTTTTATAATTTAGAGGAGATTGAATGTTATTAATGACATTTATTAATGGATTAACTATAGCAGCTCTTTTATTTATAATGGCCGTTGGTTTGAATCTGTCTTTCGGATTATTAAGAATAGTAAATTTGACACATGGTTCCTTTTATTTGCTGGGGGGATATATTGGGCTATATGTATATAAAGCAACCGAAAGTTGGATATTTGGTATAGTTGCAGCAGGAATTGTAGTAGCCATAATCGCTTTTATTGAAGAATTCACCTTGCTGCGTCGTGTTAGAGGAAAGCCAACTTTAGAAACACTTATTACCTTATCATTAGCTATTATTATTTCCGATCTATTAATTGTAATATGGGGCGGGAATCCAAAAACCATAAAGATACCTGAACTATTGAAAGGTTATGTCACTTTGTTTGATGCTAATGTGCCTATTTACAATATATTTATATTTTGCTTTGCATGTTTTATTTGTCTTACATTGTGGTTGATTCTCCAGAAAACAAAAATTGGTATGATTATTAGAGCCGGTGTGGATAATTTTGAAATTACTTCTACGCTAGGAATAAATATTCAGCTTGTATTTACCTTGGTTTTTACAGCTGCAGGTTTTTTAGCAGGAATAGGAGGAGCCATTGGAGGAACCTATTTAATGGTTGCTCCAGGAGAGGATTGGAGGATACTCACCTATACTCTGCTTGTTATAATTATAGGTGGAATGGGCAGCTTTGGAGGCACTATTGTAGGTTCAATCATAATTGGAATGATTTTTAGCTTTGGAAATGTTTATGTTCCTCAGTTCTCACTTTTTCTTATGTTTGCACCTGTCGCAATTACGTTAGTCATAAGGCCTAAGGGCTTATTTGGGAGGATAACATCATAAGAAAGAAATATTTTCAAATTATTATTTTGGTATTGATTGCTTTAATGTTAAGCATTGCTCCAAATTTTGGTAATACATTTATTATTATAGTGCTTATCAGAATAATGTACTACGGACTGCTGACTATCGCTTTTTCATTTTTAGCAAGTCAACTTGGGTTGTTTTCTTTGATGGTACCTGTAGCATTTGGTGTTTCAGGGTATACAATAGCTATTCTTGAAACAAAAAACATACTTATTTTTCCGTACTCTGCCCTTGTAGGTATTATTTTAGCATTGATTATATCGACATTTTTAGGAGTGATGGTTAATAGAAGCAAGGGCACATATTTTTTAATGCTGACATTGGTTCTTGGACAGCTTGCCTATGCAATTGCACTGCAATGGGTTTCTCTGACAAAGGGAACTACTGGGATTACAGGTGTTAACAGACCATACCTTTTAAATATAGCAAATCTCGAAAGCAATATTTTATTTTACTATTTTATTCTGGTAGTTTTTATAATTTGCATTATTTTGCTTTATGTTTTAATAAATTCTTCTTTTGGTGTGAAGCTGAGAGGTGTAAGGGAAAGTGAATCCAGAATGATAATGTTAGGATATAACACTTCATTAATTAAATGGGTTGCATTCATGGTATCTTCTTTTGTTTCATCAATCGGGGGAATATTTTTTGTTTATTTCATAGGTGTGATGAATCCTGATGCTATTAGTTTAAATGCATCGGTAAAAGTTATGATAGCCTCTATTTTTGGAGGTATAAACAGCATTATAGGTGCGATTATTGGAACAGGAATTATAAAAATAGTGGAAATAGTTCTAAGTGGGATAACACAAAGATATCTACTAATTATAGGAGTAATGTTCCTTATTGTTATATTGTTGGCTCCAAATGGAATTATGGGTATTGCAGAAAGAATATCAAAGTTTGGAACCAGGTTTTTTAAAAAGAATTCAAAGTAGTTGTTTTGATTTAATATTAGGAATATAAATTAGAATCTGTTGGAATGCTTTAAGGGAAATTATAAAAAGAGTAACTGAATTTAATATTAAAGGTATTTTAGGAAATTATATTTTGAGTAATATAAGGTTAGTTAATTCTCTGTGTAAAATAAATTTGTTTAAAGGAAGGATAATAATATGCACACCGAAAAGGAACATGCAATTGTTTTAAGAAATGTTAATAAATCATTTGGTGGTGTTAAAGCTATAGATAATGTTTCGTTTATACTTGGTCATGATAAAAGTGCGGTTTTAATAGGCCCAAATGGAGCTGGGAAGACCACTTTATTTAATTTGATTACCGGTGAGGTACCACTTGATAGTGGTGAAATATATATATTCGGTGTGGATATCAGCAACAGTTCCGTCCAAAAGAGAAGTGATCTGGGCTTAGCCAGGACCTATCAGATATGCAACCTTTTCAATGGCATGACGGCAGAAGAAAATATATATCTTGCTTTGAATAGTAATGAGTGGAAATCGAAGAGAAACAAATTTCCTTTTTTGACTCCATGGCAGAAAAATAAAAATAAAATGGATAGAATAAAAGAGGTTTTAAAGAGTGTTGGGCTTGAAGATAAGAAGCATATATTGGTAGGTAACTTATCCCACGGGGAACAAAGGCAGATTGAGCTTGGAATGGCTATAGCCCCAGACCCAAAGATAATGTTGCTAGATGAACCTATGGCAGGTCTTTCTCTTACTGAAAGGAAATTTATAAACAAATTGATATTAAAATTAGCTGTGAAAAAAAATATTATCGTCATTGAACATGATATTGATTTTGCATTAAATATAACTGACAATATTATGGTACTAGATCATGGGAAAGTAATTGCTGAAGGTTCTCCAGAAAGTATTAAGGGCAATGTGGAGGTGCAAAAAGTATATAAGATGGAATAATGCTTCTTTGTTTTTTTAGTGCTATTTCAGACAACAAAACAGTAATAAATAATTTTAGTCAATCTATGTAAAAAATTATAAAGCTAGTAAGGAAACTATGTCAGAATCAATATTGTCAATAAAAGATTTGAATTCCTATTACGGAAAGTCTCATGTTTTGCAGGATGTTTCAATTAATATTAATCCACTTGAAAGAGTAGCAATTCTTGGACGAAATGGTATGGGTAAATCTACGCTTATGAAGTCTATACTGGGATTAGGTGGTATTAGACGTGATGGAAATATCTATTTTAATGATGAAAACATAATTAAAAAGAAAACATATGAAATTGCACGACGAGGTATTGCTTATGTACCTCAAGGAAGGCAGCTCTTTTCCCTACTATCTGTTGAGGAGCATCTTGCAATAGCTTATAAACCAGTTAAAGGAGGAAATGGATGGACACCAAAGATGGTTTTTGATATATTTCCAGAAATTGGGGAACGAAAAAAGATTAGTGGGACAAAGCTTAGTGGCGGTGAACAACAGATTCTTGCTATTGGAAGAGCATTAGTTAAAAATCCCAGCCTAATATTAATGGACGAACCTTCCGAAGGTATTTCAACATTGGTTCTTGAAAGAATATTAGGAATATGCCATCGATTAACTAAACAAGGTATAACCCTGTTTTTAGTAGAACAAAATCTTGGTTTAGCATTAAGCGTTGCTCAAAAAGTATATATATTAGTTAATGGTAGAATTGTGCATGAAGCAAGTGCGGAAGAATTTAATGCTGACAAGGAAAGCCAGCATAATTTTCTTGGTATATAAATTATTTATAAGAATTTTCTTGTGGATCACAAAAGTATAAAACATGAACAAACACCATAATCCAATACTATAAGTATTAAAAATAGAGAATTTGGAACCTCTGGTGTGTCAGTTGTCCTGCCAAGGGCATTGCTGATTGGCCAAGTTTATAAGGGATAAGTGCTGAAAGCATATAAGCACGAAGCCCATCCCAAGAATAGTTCTCCCATCCCTTGTGGATTAAGACCCCATGTAGATTACATGGTTGATAGGTTAGATGTGTAAGCACAGCAATGTGTTTAGCTGACTAATACTAATTGGTCGAGGACTTAATTATCTGTGAAGCGCTATGAAGCTTTGAGAGAACAGTACTTTTAGAATATATAAGCTTACGGTGGCTATAGCGAAGGAGCAACACTTGTTCCCATCCCGAACACAAAAGTTAAGCCCTTCAGCGCCCATGGTACTATACTGGCAACGGTATGGGAGAGTAGGTCGTCACCGTATTTTTTATTGTTTTCAATTATGATAAACTGCTCAATTTCTTAAAATTATCTTTTAAATCTTTATATAGTAATTTATAAATCGTATATAATTTCTTATATTTTTCAACATTTTCTGCCATAGGGTTATTTTCTTTGTCTTCATTGATTATTTTATCAACACCTTCTTTTATATTGGGATATATCCCGCATCCTGCACCTGCAATGATAGCAGCTCCGAAAGCTGCACCTTCTTCAATATTTAGAGTAACTACCTTTGAATTTAAAATATCTGCTATAATTTGTCTCCAGGTACTGCTTTTTGCACCACCGCCAAATAGGATTATTTTATATGAATTGATATTGAGATCTCTCATCAGAGTGAGACAATCAAGCTGGCTGAAGGCTACTCCTTCCATAATCGACCTTACAAAGTGATCCGGACCGTGCAGGTAAGAAATACCAAAAAATACACCTCTTGCATCCGGATCTGTATATGGTGTTCTCTCACCTGATAGATACGGTAAAAATATAAGTCCATCAGATCCTGCCGGGACTTGTTCTGCTTGTTTATCCAATAAGTCATATCCTTTTATATCAGGAAAATTCTTAATTATTTCTCTGGACGGCCCAAACTCATCAAAATACCATCTAAGTGATCCAGCAGCTGAAAGTGTTACTCCTGTAAGATGCCACTTACCGGGAACTGCGTGACAAAAGGAATGAACCCTGCCCTGAGGATCGTATAAGGGTTTATCCATATGTGCAAATACTACACCCGAAGTTCCTATTGAATCTGAAATAAGCCCACTTCTTATAATACCACTGCCGACTGCTCCTGCAGCATTGTCACTGCCGCCGCCAGCTATAGGAGTACCTTCAATTAGACCTGTAAGGTTAGAAGATTCTTTACTTACTTTTGAAGATATTACAACAGATTCAAATACTTCTGGAAGTAGAGACCTTTTTATATGCAGTCCATTTAAAATTTCATTTGACCAATTTCTGGAAGGTATATCCATAAGAATTGTACCGGAAGCATCAGACACTTCAGTTGCATAGGTATTTGATAACTTGTATCTAATATAATCCTTCGGA
>VGAU01000090.1 GCA_016870675.1 Actinomycetota bacterium
GATGCAAATAATTAAAATAATTATATTTATTTTCTTCATTTAACTGTCAGAATGCGAGATTTAACAATTTCAGGTTATTATAAAAGTTATTTTTGATATTGGCTATAAGTTACTTTAAAATATTTGACTAAAATCTTTAATTGATATATATTTTTTAAATGATTTTTTTAAGGAGGAAATAAATATATGCCTATATATAGCTATAAATGTGAAAACTGTGGGAGAATTTTTGATAAGTTTCAAAAAATTGGCGGTGATGGCAATATAAAATGTGTTTATTGTGATTCTAATGCTAATAGGTTATTTTCGCCTGTGGGGATAATTTTTAAGGGATCCGGGTTTTATACTACGGATTATAAATCCAGTTCAGGGAATTTTAATAATACCAGTGTTTCAACAAATAAAGAAAAAGATAATAAAAAATCTAAAACCAAATCCTTGTGTAAAAAAGAAACCAGCAGTGTATCAGATAAAAAAATAACTAAATCCCGGGATATATTGGTATAATAAAAGTCAAGATATCCATAATTAATTTATATTCTATTATTTACTGGAATCTGCAGTGAACAACTAAATGGAAGGTAGTAACCCCTTAAAATCAAAAATCTACACTGTTAGTGAGCTTAATCTTGAAATAAGAAAAAATCTTGAATCAAATTACTTAGATATATGGTTAGAAGGAGAAGTAAGCAATTTCTATTTCCATGACAAGAAGCATATGTACTTTGATTTGAAGGATGAAAATTCCAAGATCAGGGTGGTTATGTTTCATAATAATAATAAAAATTTACTTTTTAACATAGAAGAAGGCCTGCATATTTTAATAAATGGTTATGTTTCTGTTTACGAAAAAAGGGGAGAATATCAGGTAGTAGCTCTGGACGCCAGGCCTGTAGGCAAAGGTTCTCTGATTTTAGCATTTGAACAATTAAAAGAAAAATTAGAGAAAAAAGGATATTTCGACCGTATACATAAAAAAAATATTCCCATTCTTCCAAATAAAATAGGCATAGCAACTTCTATTGGCGGTGCAGTAATAAGAGATATCATTTCAGTTTTAAATCGTAGATTTAAAAATTTCCATCTTATAATAAGAGATGTTAATGTCCAGGGGATTACTTCAAGCGATGAAATTTGCGAGGCAATAGATGACCTGTGTCAGTATGGGGTAGATGTAATAATATTAGCAAGAGGAGGAGGTTCACTGGAAGACCTGTGGGCATTTAATACTGAAAAGCTGGCTGAAAAGATATTTGATTGTCCTGTGCCTTTAATTTCGGCAGTTGGGCATGAAACAGATTATACTATTGCAGATTTCGTGGCAGATAAACGCGCTGCCACACCTTCAGTTGCTGGAGAGATAGTCATATTAAATAAAATAGAAGCAGTAGAAAATTTAAAAGAAACCAGTAAAAAGATTAAAAATTTAATTAAATCGAAAATTGCCATACTTAAAAAAGAGTTTAATTTCTTAACCAGTAGAAGAATTCTCATAAAACCGGAGACTATATTAAATAATTTTAACCAGGCTGCTGGTGAACTCCACATCAAATTAATAGAGAATATGGAAAGACTTATCAGAACAAGGGGGAAAATATTATCCGACTATCGTCAGCTGATATATGAGAAAAATATATTTAAAAGGATTTATATTTATAAAATGGCAATTAAGAATATAGATATCAGAATAATTTCAGATATAAAAAACTATCTTACCCTTAAAAAAAGTAGATTGAAGATTATATTAGAGAACTTACAGGAAAAAAATCCTGTTGCTATACTGGAGCGTGGTTTTGCTATAATATATAGAGAGAAAGAGGATAAAAATATTAAAAGTATAGATGAGGTAAAAATCAATCAAAAAGTTAGAATAATGCTAAGGGATGGAATACTTAATGCAAGGATATTAAAGAAAATATATAAAAAATTAGAAATAGGGTATAAAAATGAAAATTGAAAAAATGAGTTTTGAGGAGTCTATTACAAAATTAGAAGAAATTGTTAAAGAACTTGAAGATGAAAATATATCACTGGAAGAATCAATGGAAAAATTTGAAATGGGCATTAAACTTTCTTCTAATTGTCTTAAAAAATTAAATGAAGCCGAGGGAAAGATAGAGGAGCTAACCAGATCTGAGGATGGAAAACTTGTTACAAGAGAACTTGATTTAGAAAAAGAAAATAAATAATTTTTTTTAAAATAAAATTTTTAGTTATTTATTAGCTTATCAGCACGTAATTGGAGTATTGTTTATCTGAACTATATATAGTGTAACTTTAAATAAAATATAGAAGAAGTAACTATATATAGTTATATATTACTATTAAATAAATACTAAATCAAATAATCATAATTACCTTCATATTTTTTTAAATAATAGTTTACAAATTAATAATAATGTGATATCTTATTGCTGTAATGTGGGGGAAAGTGGAGAGTAAATGATGTAATTTCCCTTTTTATGGGGAAAAAATGGAGTAAAAGATGTTTTTAGGTGAGTATTACCGGACAATTGATAATAAAGGAAGAATTTTCATTCCTTCTAAATTTAGAGAAGATTTAATAAAAGGCATAGTGGTATCAAGGGCATATGATGAGAGGTGCCTTTTTTTATACTCAAAAGAAAATTGGAATAAACTGGAAGATAAAATAAGGTCCAATAAGGTTGCTGAAAGAAACATCCAGAGATTTTCCCGGTGGTTTTTCTCTTCTGCTAGTGAAGAAGCAATGGATCAGCAGGGAAGAATTAAAATACCCCAAAAATTAATAGAATATGCCGGGCTTAAGAAAGAAATTGTTATGGTAGGTGTCTCAGAAAGGGCTGAAATATGGGCCAAGGAAATCTGGCCAAAATATTACGATCAGGCAGATTCTCAATTTACGGAAGATAAGAATGCTTTTGAACAGTTACGGTTTTAAAGAGTGTTATAAATGAATTTAAAAGAGATTCATGTACCGGTTCTTTTAAAGGAGGTTTTACATTATTTAAATTTAAAGCAGGGCGATATCATTTTTGATGGAACACTTGGCGGTGCTGGTCATACTATAGAAATAATTAAAGCCATTGCCCCCACAGGCAAAGTAATTGGAGTTGATCTTCATTGTCAGACCATAAGCACCGCCGCCAGTAAACTAAAAGATTTTTCTGAAAATATAGTTTTGGTAAATGATAACTTTGCAAACATTAAAAAAATTTTAAAGAGAATAAATATAAAAAGTATAGACGGAATGTTGCTTGATCTCGGATTATCCTCTTTTCTGATAGAGAAATCAAAAAGAGGGTTTAGTTATCTCAAAAATGAAAAATTAGATATGAGATTTGGGAATGGTGATTATATAAGTGCATTTGATGTGGTAAATGAATACCCTGAAGGAAAATTAACAGAGATTTTCCAGAAGTATGGAGAGGAAAGATGGTCTAAGTCAATTGCAAAAAATATTGTGAATTATAGGAAGACCGTGGATATAAAAACTACAGGAGAACTAGTGGAGATTATAAAAGATTCTATACCTCAAAAATTTAAATATGATAGAAGAGGTCATCCTGCAAAAAGGATATTCCAGGCAATCCGGATGGAAGTAAACAAAGAATTAGATAATTTAAAAATGGCAATTGAAGATGGTTTTAAAATGTTAAAAAGTGGTGGAAGAATGGTGATAATATCCTATCATTCTCTGGAGGATAGAATGGTAAAAAGTAGCTTTTTAGAATATGAGGGTAGATGTATCTGTCCTCCAGATTTTCCAGTATGTAAGTGTGGTAGGGAGAAAAGAGCTGAGATTATTACCAAAAAGGTGGTTAGACCTGGATTTGAAGAAATTACCTCAAATCCGCGTTCAAAGAACGCCAGGTTAAGGGTTTTGGAAAAATTGTAAATTAGTATTTTATTAAAAAGGTATTTATTAATTTTTTAAAATGAACTTAAGATTAGCAGAAGAACAAGAAATTTATAAAAGAAGATCTTGCCCCCTCTTATATCTGGTGAAGAAACCAGATAGCAGAAAGGAAAAAGAAAATATAGTGTACAGCAATAGTGGACTGTTTTATATATTTATTATAGTTATACTTTTTACCTGTCTGGGTATTCTCTTAAATATTGGACTTAAGATACAGAGTATAAATTATCAAAAAAGTATATATGAAATTAATGAGATGATTTCTTTAGAAGAAGAAAGGAGTGACCGTCTGCTGCTTAAAATATCAGAGCTAAAATCACCATCAAGAATTATTGAAACTGCTAAGAATGATTTAAACATGGATATGGCCCGTGATTTCAAGATAGTGGAGATTTCAGATAGTGGGCTTGAGAATAGCGAAAAGATATATAATTACATATCTAAAAATACACCTACTGTAGTTAAAAATTATGATAGTTTCTTGGGAACAATTTATTATATTCAGGATATAGTACTTGTGGTATCAGAAAGTGTATTGACATTTTTTATTCCCTGATTATTATGTTAGTTTAAAAAATGCTTAGAAATAGTAATAATATCAAAATAAACAGGAAAAGAATATATTTCCTGTTTATTTTATTTTCAATAACTTTTTTATTAATAATCTACAGGTTAGTTTTTATCCAGTATCTAAATGCTTCAGAGTTTAAAAGTTATGCAGAGTTTCAACATATAGGTGAATTTGTTCTCGATTCAAGAAGGGGTAAAATACTGGATAGAAATGGAGTTGAACTGGCAATAAGCTTGAATGAAAGGACTGTATATGCGAATCCAAAGTTAGTTGTTGATTCTGAATATGAATCGAAAATTTTAGCAGAAATATTGGAGCTGGACATAGAGAATGTAAAGGAAAAGCTGGACAGTAAAGATTTAGGGTTTGTGTATATACAAAGAAAAGTTTCTCAAGAAAAAGCTGAAAAAATTGTGGAATATAATCTCCCGGGTATATATTTTCAAAATGAAGCCAGAAGATATTATCCTCTAAATGATATTGCTGCTTCAGTGATCGGGTTTGCTGGAGTGGATAATAATGGACTGGCCGGAATTGAACTGCAGTATGAAAAAGTCTTGAGGGGAATTGATGGTAAAGCAATTGCCGAAAAAGATGTTTTTGGCAATATAATCCCGGGAGAAAATAATACCTACATAGAACCTGTTGATGGTAAAGATGTGGTTCTTACTATTGATTCCCAGATTCAATATATCGCACAGGAAAAACTGGAAGAAGTTGTCTCAGAATTTGGTGCCTTGGGTGCAATTTCCATAGTAATGAATCCTAAGAGCGGTGAAATATATTCGGTGGCAGCTTATCCTGGTTTTGACTTGAATAATTATCAGGAAGCCGATCCAGAACTGTATAAGATATCAGGTATATCTTTCACTTATGAGCCAGGGTCCACTTTTAAGATAATTAATATCGCATCGGCAATAGAGAATAATTCGGTCAGTAAAGACCAGGTATTTGACTTAGCTCCTTCGATTAAAGTTGGCGATAGAGTGATTAGGGAGATATTCAGGACTTATAATGCCAGCTATACTACCGAAGAAATAATAAAGTATTCCATTAATGTTGGGGCTGTTACTATTGCTCTGAGCATGGGAGAAAAAACGTTCTGGGAAAGTATAAAAAAATTTGGATTTGGTGAGATTACAGGAATAGAGTTGCCGGGCGAAGAAAAAGGAATTTTTTATGATTATAAGACCTGGCCTGCATCAACAATAGGAGCACTGGCTATAGGACAGAATATTTCAGTGACTCCGCTTCAACTACTCAGGGCTGTTTGCGCTGTTGCTAACGGGGGCTATCTGGTTACTCCTTCTATTGTAAAGGAAGTGAAATTATTGGAAAATGAGGAAGACGAAAATAAGCATATAGAGGAAGGAAATAGAATTCTCAGCCAGGAGACGGCAGATGCGCTAAAAGATATGATGCTTGCTGTAGTGGAGGGGGGAACAGGAACAAGAGCACAGATAGATGGGGTAAAGGTTTGTGGAAAAACCGGTACTGCTGAAAAAGTCAATAAAAATGGAGTTGGTTATAGTGAGGGAAGGCAAATAACCTCTTTTATTGGTTTCGCACCCTATGAGGATCCTGAAATTGCAATAATTGTAGTTGTGGATGAACCTCAGGGTGGAAAAAATACAATCTGGGGTTCAACTGTTGCAGCTCCTGTTTTCAGGGATATAATGGAGTTTTCTTTAAAGAGGTTAAAGGTCTGTCAGTGAATAATAAGCAGGTATTGATATATAATGTTGTAAAAAATATGATATTAAATTCATAGGATAAAATAATTTTAATACTGGCGGTTATAAAAATGAGATTGCAGGGCTTACTAAAAGATATAAAGTATAAAAAAATTTATGGAAGTACCGATATGGATATCAAAAATATTTCCATAAATTCTAAAAATGCAATGGGCAGTAGTTTATTTGTAGCAATTGAGGGCTTCAAGCATAATGGGCATAATTTTACAGGAGAAGCAGTTTCCAGCGGGGCTGTTGCAGTAATGGTCCAGAGAAAGTTAGAAATTCCTTCTCGTATAACCCAGGTTATAGTCAATAATACCAGAAAGGTATTACCGGTTTTATGCAGAAACTTTTATAAGGAACCAAGCAAGTCATTTAAATTAATCGGCGTTACAGGAACTAATGGGAAGACAACTATATGTTATCTGATAGATTCCATTTTAAATAGTGCAGGAGTGAAAACTTCTCTTATTACTACTATTGATTCATTTTTAGATGGCGAAAAAACTTTTTTTGGCCGTACCACTCCTGAGTCTCTTGATTTGAATGACTTTTTTAAAAAAAGCAGACAAAAAAAAATAGACGTTGTCTGTATGGAAGTATCCTCACATTCAATAGATTTACACAGGGTTGACTATCTTAAATTTAATTATCTTGTATTCACCAATCTTTCTCGGGATCACCTGGACTATCATAAAGATATGGAAAGTTATTTTGATGTAAAGAAAAAA
>VGAU01000091.1 GCA_016870675.1 Actinomycetota bacterium
CTCTGACAAGCTCGTTTACTCCTGGTGGAAGGTCGTGCCCCTTTTTTCTGGAAAATAGCTGTACATCTAAAACTTTCCCGCCTTCACCATGAGGCAATTTAAGGGAGCTCTCTCTGACTTCCCTTGCTTTTTCGCCAAAAATTGCCCTCAACAATTTTTCTTCTGCCGTAAGCTCTGTTTCACCCTTTGGTGTTATCTTGCCAACCAGTATATCTCCTGGTTTTACCTCAGCTCCAATTCTTATAATTCCGTGTTCATCTAAATTTTTTAAAGCTTCCTCTCCTATACTTGGTATATCCATTGTTATCTCTTCCGCTCCAAGCTTTGTGGTTCTGGCTTCTACTTCCTGTTTTGAAATATGAATAGATGATAGAATATCTTCTTTTACCAACCTCTCCGAAATAATAATTGCATCCTCATAGTTATATCCTTCCCAGGACATGAAAGCTACTCTTAAGTTCTTACCCAGCGCCAGTTCACCCGCACTGGTTGCAGGCCCGTCTGCAATTACACTACCATTTTTAACTTTTTCACCTTCTTCTACGATGGGCTTTTGATTTATACAGGTTCCCTGGTTTGATCTTCTAAATTTATGCAAACGATGAATATAGTTCTTTTCTTCCTTGTAATTTATCTTAATATGGTCTGCGCATACTTCTTCAACTATGCCATCGTCTTTGGCAAGAACCAGTACTCCACTATCCCTTGCTACCTCTTCTTCCATTCCTGTACCTACCAGTGGAGGCTCAGGATCAATTAATGGTACTGCCTGACGTTGCATATTAGAACCCATTAATGCTCTATTGGCATCATCGTGCTCCAGAAATGGTATAAGAGATGCAGCGGCACTAAAAATTTGCCTTGGCGATATATCCATATAATCTATCGTGCCCGGTTCAACAGTGACTATTTCATCACCTGAATGCGCTATGACTCTTTCTTCCAGAAATTTACCGTCTTTTCTGACTTTTGCAGTTGCCTCAGCAATTACATAATTTTCTTCATTATCTGCAGATAAATACTCCACCTTATTGGTCAATTTACCATTAATAACTTTTCTGTATGGTGTTTCTATAAATCCATACTCATTTAATCTTGCATAGGTAGCCAGAGAGCCAATCAGTCCAATATTAGGACCCTCTGGCGTTTCTATGGGACACATTCTCCCATAATGAGATGAGTGAACATCTCTCACTTCAAAACCAGCTCTCTCCCTGCTCAGTCCACCAGGACCAAGAGCACTTAGCCTTCTTTTATGAGTAATTTCAGCTAAAGGATTGGTTTGATCCAAAAACTGCGAAAGCTGTCCACTGCCAAAAAATTCTTTTAGACTGGCAACTAAGGGCCTAATATTAATTAAAGATTTTGGGGTTATTGTATCAACATCCTGGGTGGTCATTCTTTCCTTTACAACCCTTTCCATCCTTGAAAGACCAATCCTTACTTGATTTTGTATGAGCTCCCCAATATTTCTGATTCTTCTATTGCCAAAGTGGTCAATATCATCTATTTCACCTATACCACCCATAAGTTGAACCAGATATTTAACTATTAAGAATATGTCCTTACAATTCAGGATATGTTTCTCACTTGTATCTATACCCATTTTGGCATTAATGGTACCAAGCCTGTCTAAAATATTTTTATCAGTTTCCTCCATTAGCTTTTGATCTATTTTATATCTCCCTACTTTTCCAAAATCATATCTTTTTGGATTGAAAAATAAGGAGTTTATAAGATTTCTGGAACTTTCAACTGTTGGCGGCTCTCCAGGCCTTAATTTTTTATATATCTCAATTAATGCTTCTTCCTCAGTTTCAGTAAAATCTTTCTCCAGAGTATTTTTAATACAGCCTTTTTTATCATATGGCCCAAAAATGTTTAGCAGGTCTTCATTATTTCCAAAACCTACAGATTTTAAGAAAATAGTAAGTAAAAACTTTCTTCTTCTATCAATTCTCACATAGGCAATGTTTCTTTTATCAGTTTCAATCTCAATCCATGAACCTCTAGTAGGTATAACTTTACACATATATATGTCTATTTCAGTCTTCTTATCTATATCTGTATCGAAATATACTCCCGGAGAACGGACTAATTGAGATACTACCACTCTCTCCGTTCCATTAATTATAAAAGTTCCCTTTTCAGTCATCATAGGAAAATCCCCCATAAAGACTTCTTGCTCTTTTATTTCACCAGTTTCTTTATTTATAAATCTTGACAGAACTTTCAAAGGAGCAGTATAAGACATATCCTGCATTTTACACTCGTCTGGAGTTGAATTCTCATCATCAAAATTATAGTTTAAAAACCCAAGTGACATATTGCCTGTAAAATCTTCAATGGGTGAAATATCCTTTAGAGCTTCCATGAGTCCTTCTTCCAGGAACCATTGGAAAGACTTCCTCTGTATATCCAGAAGGTGGGGCATATTCATTAATTGTGGGATTTTGCTAAAATTATACCTCTGAATTTTTTTGATTTTTTGCATTAATTTATTCTCCTCTTTATTATATTCTAAGTTTAATAAAGCAGTAAAAAATAGCTACGACAAAATCAATATAAAAACCTATGCATTGGATAAAAAACTATATAAAATAGCATTGGTAAATTTTTCCAGGAAAAACTCGCAAACAAATAGTTTATCAAATATAAATTAATAGTCAACTATTACCTTTAAATAGTGTAATATTTTATTGATATTGCATTTTTGAATATTTGAAATTAATATGGTTTTTATAAATGATTAATGTAGGAGTTTCTATACAGCATATGAACGTGCAAACAGATATTAAAACCAACTTTACTTCCTATATCCCAATTACCTTTACCTTCACTATTTTATTTCAACCTCAGCACCAGCTTCTTCCAGCTGTTTCTTTATTTTTTCTGCTTCTTCTTTTGAAACTTTTTCTTTAACCATATTTGGTGCTTTATCAACTAATTCTTTAGCCTCTTTTAGACCAAGACTGGTTATAGACCTGACTACTTTAATAACCTGTATTTTTTTAGCTCCAGCTGATTTTAATTGAATATTAAATTCTGTTTTTTCCTCAGCGGGGGCTACTCCCTGAGTTGAATCTGCTCCACCGGGTACAGAAGCTGCAACTGCCATCGCTTGCGCACTAACTTTAAATTTTTCTTCAAGAGCCTTTACCAGTTCAGAAAGTTCAAGTACAGTCATTTTTTCGATAACACTTAAAATTTCATCAATAGATTTACTTTTACCAGCAGTTTTCTCTTTTTCTTTTACTTTGCCTGTTTCTTTTTTTTCTTCACTCATTTTTGGTTTTTCCTTACCTTTATCTTCTTTAATTTTTTCTTCCTTACCTTTTTCTTCTTTTACTTCTACTTTATCATCTGTTTTTTTTGTTTCAGCCATTATTCCTCCTTTAATTATTATTTCTCTCTTTTTTTTCTCTAATTGCACCCAGAATCAGTACCAGATCTCTGGTTAGGGCACTTAAAACATTTACCAATTTAGTTATTGGAAATTTAATTGATATCACCAAATTGGTAAGTAAAACTTCTCTTCCAGGCAAACTGGCAAATCGGCAAACTTCCTCTGGATTTAAAAGTCTATTTTCAAGTATTCCCGCTTTTACTTTTAATGCATCTAGATCTTTTGAAAAATCTTCTATTATCTTAGCAGTTGAAACCATATCCTTACCGCTTACAACAATACTGGTTGGCCCTTTTAATACTTCCTCAAGATTTACATCTTTAAAAACATCTTTAGCTGCAATAATGGCAAGAGTATTTTTTATTATTTTAAGATAAGAATTTACCTCCACCAGTTTATCTCTTACCACTACAGCATCTTCAGCTCTAAGCCCACTATGATCGGTAAAAATAAGACCATAACTGTTCTTAAATATCTCTTTTAACTCATTTACTTTATCCACTTTTTCTTGTTTGGCCACATTAACCTCCAGACTATATATTTAAAAAACGTACAAAATAAAATCGACCCCAACTATCTTAAAGGTCGACTTAATTTTTTAAATCAACCTCGGTAGGAAATTAAGTTATTAAATCCTTATAACAACACCTACAGTCTATGGCTGTATTATATATTTGTTTACATCAAATTCATTTTTGTTTTCTTATGCTACTTCTGCTACTTCAATACTCTTACCCGGATCAATCTTAACACTTGGACTCATAGTTGCTGATATATAAATACTTTTTATATATTTACCTTTAGCTGAAGCAGGTTTTGACTTTATAATTGCATCCACTAGAGCCGCATAGTTTTCCAGTAGTTCTTTTAAGCCAAACGACACTCTTCCTATAGTACATTGTACTACACCATTTTTATCAGTCCTGTATTCCAGTTTTCCTCTTTTTGAATCCTCCACCGCTTTTTTCAGTTCAAAAGTAACTGTTCCAGATTTAGGATTTGGCATTAATTTTCTGGGGCCTAAAATCTTACCAATTTTTCCTACATGCTTCATCATGTCCGGTGCTGCAATACAAACTCCAAAATCCAGCCACCCCTGGCTGATTTTATCTGCAAGATCTTCTCCTCCGACATAATCTGCTCCTGCCTTTTTAGCTTCTTCGGCTTTTTCACCCTGCGCAAAAACAAGTACCCTGGGAACCTTTCCGGTTCCGTTAGGTAAAACTATAGTTCCCCTCACTATCTGATCAGCTTTTCTGGGATCAACACCTAAATTCACACTAATATCTACAGACTCATCAAAATTAGCATAATGGTTCTCTTTAATCCAGCTAATAGCTTCTCTGGGGCCTACCATCTTATTTTTATCCAAATTTTCTAATTTCGATAAATATTTTTTCCCTCTCTTCAAAACCTACCACCTTTTTTACTTAATACTTCATGCCAATTACTTATCTACAGCTAACATAGAATCAAACTTAGGAACCTACTTTTATTCCCATATTTTTAGCTGTTCCTTCTATTATCTTAACTGCGCGCTCTAAAGTTCTGGCATTTAAGTCTTTTAGTTTAATTTTTGCAATTTCTTCAATCTGTTTCCTTGAAAGTTCCCCAACTTTTTCCCTATTAGGTTCGCTTGACCCCTTTTCTAAATTCAAAGCTTTTTTTATAAGAACTGCAGCTGGTGGGGTTTTGGTAATAAAACTAAAACTTCTGTCTTTGTATACAGTTAAAATCACGGGAATAATCATTCCCTGTTCTTTTGCCGTCTTTTCATTAAAAGCTTTACAGAATTCCATAATGTTAACTCCATGCTGCCCAAGAGCAGGACCAACAGGAGGCGCGGGATTTGCCTGCCCCGCCGGAATTTGCAATTTAATTTGTGCTACAATTCCTTTAGCCATAACTTTTTACCTCTAATAAAATAATTTCGTATTACACATTTTAATAGAAATATTTCAATTTTCTTCTATATTTTTGTCACCTGATTAAAATTTAGTTCAACAGGTGTCTGTCTTCCAAATATAGAAACTAGAACCTTTAATTTACCTCTATCTAAATTTATCTCACTTATAGTACCGTCAAAATTCGCAAATGGCCCTGCGGTTACTTTTACAGGTTGACCAATTTCAAAATCGGTCTTAGGTTTGGGTTTCCCAGTATCCTTCCTTTTCATAATTTTTTTAACTTCATAATCTGATAAGGGAATTGGTTTATCTTCCCCGCCTACAAAGCCCGTAACTCCAGGAGTATTTCTTACCACATACCAGGAATCATCATCCAGATGCATTTTCACCAGTAGATAGCCCGGAAGCACTCTTTTAGATGATACCTCTTTCTTCCCGCTCTTAATTTCAACAACATCCTCTTTAGGTATATATATATCGAAAATTTTATTACCCATATTCATGGACTCTATTCTGTGCTCCAGGTTAGTTTTTATTTTATTTTCATATCCTGCATATGAGTTAATTACATACCATCTTGGTCTCATTCAAATCACCAAACAATTAAATCTTTGTCATCAGTTCCACTAGTCGTAAGAAGCCCAAATCAAAAACTCCCAGGATAATTGCAAAAATAATAATAGTGACTATAACTACTATAGTATAATTTAAAAGTGCTTTTCTGGTAGGCCAGGTTACTCTTTTTAACTCGTGTATAACATTTCTGTAAAATTTTGCAATTCTCGAAGGCAGTTTTTTTATAAATTGCTTCCAATTTATTTTCTTTCTTGGTTGCGATGATGGAGGCTTTCTTTCCTGCATCTGCCTTTCCATTATCGCTTTCTTTTTATACTTTCTTGAAACTTTTCTTTTAGCCATTATAAAATTATCCTTTGCATTTTGACTTTTGGCAGGGCTGGAGGGATTCGTTCTTTCGTCTCACTCCGTTCGCTGCAGAGCCGCAGACTCCCTCGTCTTCGACTCAGTCCGTCTTTTCGAGTCCCGTAAACATGCCACTGGCATGTTTACCTTAATTTTCTTTATTACTATTAACATCTTACAATTATTTCCTGGCAGGGCTGGAGGGACTCGAACCCACAACACCCGGTTTTGGAGACCGGTGCTCTACCAATTGGAGCTACAGCCCTGTCTATCTGGTCTCCTTATGAATAGTATGTTTCTTGCACCATTTACAATACTTTTTTAATTCTAATCTATCAGGTGTATTTTTTTTATTTTTTTCAGTACTATAATTTCTTCTTTTGCATTCAGTACATGCAAAAATCGTTATCTGTCTCAAGTCTTTTCACCGGTTATTATTTTCTTTAATAGAAAGCGCAAGCCAATAACTTAGCACTATATTTATTTGATGTCAACAATAATATCTTCCCTTTAATATCTTCCCTTTTCCCTACTCAATTATCCTGGTAACACTGCCAGCTCCTATAGTCCTTCCACCTTCACGGATAGCAAACCTCTGCCCTTCTTCCATAGCTATGGGAGATATTAGTTTTATCTCCATTTCTGTGTTATCTCCAGGCATTATCATCTCCA
>VGAU01000092.1 GCA_016870675.1 Actinomycetota bacterium
TTAAAAACTTAGAAATTTTTTTTATGTCAGCAACCTATAGAGTTATTAATTATATAATAGAATCAGGACCGGTCATCTTAATTCCGGCCATATTATTTATAATAAGCCTCCTTATCACCAGAAAACCGCTTAAGAACTTAAAAAATTGCGCATTCATACTTATTGGACTCGTCAGTCTTTCTGTAATGCTTACTCTTTTTGTAAATTTTTTTGGGTCTATTACCAATACAATACTGATAAATTCTTCAAAAAAATTTGAAATTATTGACACAGGGTGGTTTGTTTCCAAAGCAGTCATTCTAAACTCTCCTATAATTTTTCAAATAATAATAGCAATAGTAATTCTAAATCTCATTATGCTCTCTTTGAGATTTACAAGTACTATAAATATAGATTTCTGGAACTATTGGAGTTTCCTGCTGGTAGGCTCGATTATTTTTGCAATTACAGAAATAAAATGGATAGGAATACTGATTGCAATGATAGTTGCTGCTATAACCCTTGTACTATCAGATATTTATGCAACATATATTGAAAGTTATTTTGGCTTGAAGGGTATATCTACCCCACAGGCTCAAATTATTTGCTGGGCACCTGTTTCACATCTTGTTAATGTTATCTTTAACAAGATTCCATTTATCAGGAGAGTCCATGTCTTTTATGAAGAAATTCAGTATAAGCTCGGAGTCGTTTCAGAACCTATGATAATGGGATTTATCCTGGGATTTATAATTGGTGCAATTACAAGGTATAAGAATTTTTATTTAAACTTAGGTCCAAATCTTCTATGTGCTCTATCAAGCGGTTTACTATTATCTATTATTATGATACTGCTTCCCAGGTCAGTAAACCTGCTTCTAAAGGGCTTAGTTCCTACTATAAATGATATAAAAAGTTTTATAAGCCAAAGAATTACAAAAAGAGAGCTGTACATTGGTCTGGATCCTATAGTTTTAGTCGGTCAACCTTCTATAATTATGTTATCAGTTATTATAATACCTCTGACCGTTTACATTTCAACCATTCTTCCAGGAAATGCTGTGCTCCCAAACGCTGACCTCATAATGATTCCATTTATACTAATCTGGGTTATAGCTCCATCAAAGGGTGATATATTTAGAAGTCTTATCTCAGCAGTAATTATAATTCCAATAATACTGTGGATAACAACTGATATGGGATATTTATTTACCAATTTCTTCCTGAAATATAATATAGAGTTAGTAGAGGGTTACAAGAGGCTTTCAAGTATTGGTAGCAGCTCCAATATATTTTTCTGGATTCTACTGAAAATTATAGAACCTATATTTAACTTATTTTTATAAAATTATTACTTCTCTTTTCTTCTGGTAATCCTGTGAATATACTCTGTATATAAATTTTTTCGAATAGTTGGTTTTTTCCCAAAAATATTAATCCCATTTCTTTCCAGGACCAATTTTATTTTTTTATCATTATGCATAATAATATCTCTTACATCCATAAGGCTTATTCTGGTTACCCATAAATCTGATTCATGAGAAATATATGGAAAAAAAGAGTAAGTTTTTATAATCTTTTTCCAGGGAATTTTTATCCTGTCAACCAAATCTACATAATTGATATCCGGGACTTTCTTTATAATGACCATGGCCTGATTCAATATTTCTAAATTAACTTTTTTTTCAATTCTTTTAAGATTGTACGAAGATATTGCCAAAAAGATTCCGTAAGCAATTACAAACGGAATTATAAAGTAGTAATACCTGGATAAAAAACTGACAATATATTTCCCTATTTTACCTAAAAATATTTCCAGCCAGATGTTAGTCATTCTTTTATTACATATGCAATAATAAAAAAATTGGTGGAGATGAGCGGGATCGAACCGCTGACTTCCTGCTTGCAAGGCAGGCGCTCTCCCAGCTGAGCTACACCCCCACAACTTAAGAAACTGGTGGGCCTATCTGGACTCGAACCAGAGGCCTCATCCTTATCAGGGATGCGCTCTAACCAGCTGAGCTATAGGCCCCATCCGAATTTTTAACAGGATGACAAAATAACAATTTAATATACTTTTGTCAAGGCAAACCCACCGTAATTATATATAACTGTAAATTGATTTTAAATAATAAAAGTTATCTACCTATTCTTATTCTTTAATACTGATTTTTTCTTCTTTTCCCGGTAAAAATCTTAATTCTATCCCGCCGCTGATTTTTAAAATAACATTCATTATCCAGACCATTAAAGTCCCAAAAGCAGCATAGAATACTGAAGCAATCAAACCCCCAACGACCGATATCACAATACCTATTATCATTCCTCTACCGAAGAAATCAGTTATATCGATATTCTCTAAACCAATGCTTGCCAGCATACTATTTATATTATCAATACCAAAGGAAGATAATCCCTGCCAGGCAATAAGTCCAAATATTGCCATTAAAATTACAGATAATATAAAGAATATTACATAAAAAATCAGCAGGTACTTAAACATAGAAAACTCACTGATGCTTCTTAAAACTCTTCTTTCAACAGCCATATTTTCTCCTTAAATATACAAGAAATAAACTGCCTCAAATTATATTCACTTTTTTTACAGCACAAAACCTTATTATTCTCAGTTCAACAATATATAGTTTATAAAAACTACTGCACTTATTACATCTTGAAATATTTATCTGTTAGGCCGGCAAGGCCGGGAATCCTGAAAGTTTTGCTCTGGAAACCCATAACAATTGCAATAATTGCAAATATCCAGCATACACCTGCCAGTACCCATCCAAGCCAGGAAAAGAAAAACCATCCAATATAAGGAATTAATCCTAAAATAAATGAAATTACAAGTATACACACGACCTCAACAATACCAAGAATCAAAGCCTGCAGCGCATTCCATTTTACAAATCGGTTTTCTTTCTCCAATAGCCAGATTATCAGCCCACCAAGCCAGCCAAAAAGGTAAGCTAGCAAGTTTGCAACTTTGGGATCAAGACCGGTTGAACTTTTTTTGCTTACATCCTCATCATAGCTTACTTTCTTCTCTTCTGCCATTTTGTTTTACCTCCTTTTTAAATTGATATTTTATTAATATCATAAAGACAATTCTTCCAATTACATTTAAAAACTGCTGATGGAAAATATAATAACAGATTTGCATAATAAATTAAAACAAATCATTTAATCAGCTTTCTGAGACAACTATTGAATACGAAGCTACTTTAGCCCCTTCTTCCAGATCAATAGCCTTAATCCCTTGCGTAGATCTTCCAATTCTTGATATTGACCTCGCAGGAATCCTGATAAGCACTCCCCTGTCGGATATTATCATAACATCATGCTCATCTTTCAGTATGCCTGCCCCGGCAACTTTTCCTTTTTTCTCAGTGATTTTTAGAGTCCTGACACCCAGCCCACCCCTTTTTTGCTTTTTATATTCTGACAGCTGTGTCCTTTTCCCATAGCCATTCTCGGTAAGAACAAAGAGATCTCCATCGAGTTCTCTTGCAACCATCATAGAGAGAACTTCATCCACTTTAGAAAGCTTCATTCCCTTTACTCCTCGTGAAGCTCTTCCCATTGGCCTGCAGTCTACTTCACTGAATCTTATAGCCTTCCCATTCCTGGAAACCATAATAATGTCATTATTACCATTGGATTTTTCCACTCCTATTAGCTCGTCTCCCTCTTTTATGTTAATGGCTATAATTCCGTCTCTTCTTGAAGTGTCATAGGCTTCAATAGAAGTCTTTTTGATTATCCCCTTTTTGGTGGCCATTATTAAATACTGGTCATCACCATAATCCTTAACTGCGATTATCGCTGCAACCATCTCACCGGGTACAAATGGGAGCAGGTTTACAATTGCCTTGCCTTTAGACATTCTACTACCTGTAGGGATTTGATGAACTTTTAACCTATATACCTTTCCAAGATTTGAGAAGAACATTATATAGTGATGAGTTGATGCTATAAACAGGTGTTTGACAAAATCATCCTCTTTTAAATCAGTCCCGGTTACTCCTCTTCCGCCTCTCCCCTGTTTTCTATAGGTAGTTACCGGAACCCTTTTTATATAACCTGAATGAGATATAGATATTACATTTTCCTCTTCTGGTATTAAATCCTCAATCTCAATATCGGAAATATCGGTAGTTATATCTGTTCTTCTTTCATCATTGTATTTTTTCTTAATCTCTCCCAGCTCATCTTTAACTACTCCATATATTAGCTCGTTACTTCCAAGAAGTTGTTTTAATTCTTTTATTCTTTCAACTAATTGTTCATGTTCTAATTTTATCTTGTCTCTTTCCAGGCCAGTTAACCGGTGCAATCTTAAATCCAGTATAGCCTGGGCTTGTATTACGGTAAGTTCAAAGTTCTTTACCAGTCTTTTCCTTGCAGTAGGAACATCTTTTGAAGACCTTATGGTCTTTATCACTTCATCCAGATTATCCAGGGCTATTAAAAGCCCCTGCAGTATATGCTCGCGTTCCTCAGATTTCTTTAACTCGTATTTGGTCCTTCTAACCACTACATCAAATCTATGTTTGGTGTACTCTTCTATTAAACGCAGTAAATTTAGAGTTCTTGGCACACCATCTACCAGAGACAGCATAATTATTCCAAAAGTATCCTCAAGCTGGGTATTCTTATACAAAGAATTAATAACTACGCTTGGAATTGAATCCTTTTTGAGTTCTACTACTACTCTCATTCCACTTTTATCTGATTCATCACGCAGGTCATTAATCCCTTCTATTTTTTTAGTTCTGACCAGTTCAGCAATTTTTTCAACAAGTCTTGATTTATTTACCTGATATGGAAGCTCGGTTATTATAACCTGGGTTTTGCCTTTTTTGGGCTGTTCCTGGTGCACTCTGCCTCTTACAACTAGACGGCCCCTGCCAGTCTCATATGCCTCCCTGATTCCGCCAATACCCATTATAATTCCACCGGTGGGAAAATCCGGACCTTTAATCTTTTTCATCAAATCTTTAACTGTACTTTCATGATTATCTATATAGTGAATAACCCCATCAATAATTTCTCCCAGATTATGAGGCGGAATATTAGTGGCCATACCTACAGCAATACCAGAAGAGCCATTAACTAAAAGATTTGGAAATTTCGAAGGCAGTATGGATGGCTCCTTTAAAGAACTGTCAAAATTATCCACAAACTCTATAGTATCTTTTTCAATATCCACCAGAAGTTCTTCAGAAATTGAAGAAAGCCTGGCTTCAGTATATCTCATAGCAGCCGCCCTATCACCATCAACAGAACCAAAATTTCCATGTCCATCTATTAAAACATAACGCTGGGAAAAGTCCTGGGCCATACGCACCATTGCATCATAAACTGCAGTATCACCATGAGGATGATATTTTCCAAGCACTTCTCCTACGATTCGGGCACACTTCTTGTAAGGTGTATTGGATTTCATTCCCATATCGTGCATGGCATATAAAATTCTCCTGTGAACCGGCTTCAGACCATCTCTCACATCCGGCAGAGCCCTGCCAATAATTACACTCATTGCATAACTCAGGTAGGAATCCTGCATTTCCGATTCAATTTCAATATTTTTTACTTTACCCCGCAGTTCAAATACCATTTATTCCCCTAACTAAATATCTATATATCTATAAACGATACGCCTTTAGCGTTCTTTTCAATAAATTCCCTTCTTGGTTCAACCTTGTTTCCCATCAGAGTAGAAAATACATCATCTGCAATCAATGCATCTTCAATTTCAACCTTCAGAAGTGTCCTTATTTCAGGATTCATGGTAGTCTCCCAGAGCTGCTCCGGGTCCATTTCCCCCAGACCTTTGTACTGCTGGACAGTCATTTTTTTATCTTCAAATTTCTTTTTAATATTCTCCAGTTCCTTATCACTATAAGCATAAGAAACTTCTTTCCCATCTTTAATCTGGTAAAGCGGTGGCTGGGCTATATACACGTATCCAGCTTCAATTAATTCTGACATATACCTGTAAAGGAAAGTCAAAATTAGTGTTCTTATATGAGCCCCATCTACATCGGCATCTGTCATAATTATTACTTTATGGTATCTCGCATTTCCAATATCAAAATCCTCCCCGATTCCAGAGCCCATAGCAGTTACCATTGCCTGGATCTCTTCACTGCTTAATATCTTGTGTAACCTTGCCTTTTCAACATTTAGAATCTTACCTTTAAGAGGTAGTATTGCCTGAAACCTTCTGTCCCTCGCCTGCTTTGCGCTTCCTCCTGCAGAATCACCCTCCACCAAAAATAACTCACAATATTTTGGATCATTTATAGAACAATCAGCGAGCTTACCCGGAAGAGAGCTACTTTCGAGCAGAGATTTCTTCCTGGTAAGATCCCTTGCTTTTCTTGCAGCAGCTCTTGCTCTTGAAGCTTCCATACACTTATTTACAATAGTCCTTCCTATAGCCGGATTCTCTCCCAGGAATTCAGAAAGTTTTGCATTTACTGTGGATTCAACAAAACCTTTGATCTCACTATTCCCCAGTTTGGTCTTGGTCTGCCCTTCAAATTGTGGGTCTTTTAACTTAACGCTGATGATTGCAGTAAGCCCTTCCCTGATATCTTCCCCTGAAAGATTTTCCTCCTTTTCCTTCAGTATATTATTGCTGCGGGCATAGTCATTTATAGTCCTGGTAATAGCGCCCTTAAAACCACTCAGATGAGTTCCGCCTTCTGTGGTATTTATATTGTTGGCAAATGAAAAAATACTTTCTGAATAACCATCAGTGTACTGCATTGCAATTTCTACTTCATGGTCATCAACTTTGTTTTTTATGTATATAACTTTTTTATGTAAAACATCTTTTTTCTCACATAAATATTTTACAAAATCAACTATTCCGCCTTCATATTGATATATTTCTTTC
>VGAU01000093.1 GCA_016870675.1 Actinomycetota bacterium
CCTTTGACAGAAGAGTTCTACCAAAAGTAGCAGTTGCTGTAGCAAAGGAGGCGATAAAAACTAACTTTGCACCCAAAGATACTGATTTGGATTGGATTGAATGTAAGGCTAAAAATATATTGAAGGGTAAGTTAAAGTAAAAATAAATATAGAACTTATTTTATTAACATAACACATTTAGATAACGTAACTAATAATACTTTAGAAGTAGTAATTATACTAAAAATTGTAGGGTAAATATGAAAATTGTTGAAGAAAAAATAATTGATGACTTAAAAGAAAAGGCAAAGATTATTAGGTGTCACATTGTTGAGATGATTTATAGAGCTCAGGTTGGCCATCCAGGAGGTTCACTATCAGCAGCCGATATTTTAACAGCTCTTTATTTTTACATTCTTAGTATAGATCCCAAAAATCCAGACTGGGAAGATAGAGATAGATTTGTACTTTCTAAGGGCCATGCGGCTACTGCTTTATATTCTACGCTTGCAGAAAGGGGTTTTTTTCCAACAGATTTACTTTTTACCTTTGGTCAGATTGGAAGTTTACTGCAGGTTCATCCTGACAAAAATAAGGTTCCTGGAATAGATGCATCCACGGGTGCTCTTGGTCAGGGTTTATCCATAGCGCTTGGCATGGCACTGGGAGCACGGGTTGATGGAAAAAAATACTGGGTTTATGCTTTAATCGGCGATGGTGAAATACAAGAAGGTCAGATTTGGGAAGCAGCTATGTGTACTGCTCACTATAAAGTAACGAACCTAATTACTATATTGGATTACAACAAAGTACAGCTTATGGGACCAGTAAGTAAAATTATGGAAGTGTCACCAGTTAAAGATAAATGGCTATCATTTGGTTGGAATGTAATTGAAATAGATGGGCATGATATGAAACAAATTATTAATTCAATTTACGAAGCTAAAAGAGTTAAACAAAAGCCAACCATCATAATTGCTCATACTATTAAAGGAAAGGGTATATCTTACATGGAGGGCACGCATGAATGGCATGGTAAAGCTCCTTGTAAAGAAGAGTTAGAGATAGCAATTAAAGAGTTAACTAACAGTGTATAAAGAGCAGGGTGGTTTTTAGGTTTTAATAGATGGCTTTGGGTAACCGAAAGGAACAAAATGATTGCAGTTAGAGACTCGTTTGGGAAAGCTTTATTAGAATTAGGAAGAGAAAATAAAGATGTAGTAGTATTGGATGCTGATCTTGCAAGTTCTACTCGCACCATTTATTTTGCTAAAGAATACCCCGATAGGTTTTTTGAAATGGGTATTGCAGAGCAAAATATGATGGGGGTAGCAGCAGGTCTTGCTAGTGTTGGTAAGATTCCTTTCGTTACCACCTTTGCTGTTTTTGCAACCAAAAGGGCCTGTGATCAGGTTACCATATCTGTAGCATATCCAAGCTTAAATGTTAAGATAATAGGTGCATATACTGGACTTCTTTCGGGTTATACTGGAGCTACCCACCAGGCTATAGAGGATATCTCCGTCATGAGAGCCATACCCAATATGATTGTTATAGACCCAGCAGATGCTGAAGAAATGAGACAAGCGGTGAAGATAATTGCTCAGCATAAAGGTCCAGTATATATGAGAGAGACCAGGGATGAATGGCCTGATTTATTTGATAAAAGTTATGAGTTTGAGATAGGAAAAGCTGCAGAAGTGTGTAGTGGTAGTGATGCAACTATTATTGCTTGTGGTGTTATGACCTCAGAGGCAGCAAAAGCTTCTAAGATACTAAGTAAGGAAAATATTGGTGTTAGAGTTATAAATATGTCTACTGTAAAACCTATTGATAAAGATATGATCATAAGGTGTGCTAAAGAAACAGGAGCTATTGTTACCGCAGAAAACCACAATATATATGGTGGACTGGGAAGTGCAGTTTCAGAGGTTTTAGCTGAAGAGTTTCCGACACCACTTTTAAGAATAGGCATAAAAGATACTTTTGGCGAATCGGGTTCTAATGAGGATTTATTAAAAAAATATAATATGGATGCTGGGTATATTGCAAGTGCAGTAAAAAGGGTTATTAAACGAAAGAAAGTTCAATAATATTTTGTAGATAGCTCTTAGTGGTTTGGTAGTCTGTATAATATCTATCTTTAGCTACATCTTTTGGTTTATTTTAAAATAAAAAAACACTGAGCGTGGTAATGTTTTTTGCTTTAGTAATTGGTTGGGTTAGTTGAGGAGATTTGGTTTGAAAGAGGAAGTTGAAATAGATATTCCGTATGGAAAAGGAAAGATTACGTTTAGAGTTCCCAAAAAGAATTTAATAAAAGTAGTTCAGAAAGATCTGGCTAGGTACCAGATAGATGAAGAAGCCGAGATTAAGAGAGCTTTAGACAATCCAATAGATACCCCCAGGCTGCCTGACATTTCTGCAGGGGCTAGAAGTGCTGTCATTCTGGTAAGTGATATAACAAGGCCCTGTCCTTCCTATAAGTTTTTACCTTATATTTTAGATGAACTTAAAGGTATAGATTCTGAGAATATAACTATTATATTAGGCTTAGGAATTCATAGAAAGCATACTATCCGAGAACAAAAAGAATTGGTGGGTGAAGAAGTATTCAATAAGGTAGAGGTCGTGGACTTTGATGAAAGCAGGTGTAAACTTATAGGATATACTTCAAGAGGAACCCCAGTAGAAGTGTTTGAGCCTTATATTGATGCGGATTTGAAGATATGTACCGGAAATATTGAATATCATTACTTTGCAGGCTACAGCGGTGGTGCAAAAGCAGTTATGCCTGGTATTAGTAGTAGGAGGTCTATAGAACATAATCATGGTATGGTGCTTTTGCCGGGAGTACAAGCAGGAGTGCTTGAAGGAAACCCTGTTAGAGAAGATATTGAAGAAGTTGGAAAGATAGCTGGTATTGATTTTATTTTTAATGTTATTCTAAGTGACAGGAAAGAAATCATTAAGGCAGTATGTGGCAACTATCTGGATGCTTTTGTAGAAGGAACAAAAATATATGATAAATTAAAAAGACAAAAGTTAAAAGAACCTGTAGATATAATAATTACTTCTCCTGGAGGATATCCTAAAGATATAAATTTATATCAATCTCAGAAGCCTTTAGAAAATGTAAAGCGTGCAGTAAAAGAAGGTGGGATAATAATTCTGGTAGCAAAGTGTCAGGATGGTATGGGTGACGATGCTTTTGAAAAATGGATGTTAGATATGAAATCACCAGATGTTTTGTTAGAAAGAATTAAAGACAAATTTGTTTTAGGTGGTCATAAAGCTGCTGCAATCGCAGATCTTTTGAAGAAAGTAGGTATTTATTTGGTTTCTTCTTTTACTCCTGAGTTTGTAAGAAGGATTGGACTGGAGCCAGTTAAATCAATTGAAGAGGCCCTCAATAAATCATTTAAGGAATTGGGAGAAGACTGCAGAGTTTTAGTTGTGCCTCATGGAGGGTTCGTAAAAACAATATGATTTTTTAAATTAATGAAAAAAGAAATTATTTTAGAGATATTTCAGAAAGATACATCAAAGAAATATTTTGTTTATCCTAACTCTTTTTTGAGCGATAAAAGAAATTTAACTTACTTTATTGTTAAAAATTCTAACAATAAATATTTAGGTATAGCTGGGGACAAGGAAGGTATGAATAATCTCACGTTTTTAAACCCAGCTAGTGAGGATATTAATCTGGGTGATGGAAAGAATATTATAAGGCTCTATTGTATGGATGATAGTAACTTGGAAAAAATAAAAGTTATTTTCCCTTTCCTGTTGCCAACACCTATAGGTCTGAGTTCCTCATTTGGATTTGGTGATAGGCTGGGTATCGCTACTCCAGCACATATAAGAGTGATAGGGAATAATAGGAATATTTCACCAGTATTTGCACAACAATCTGTGAGGGAATTGGAGAAGACAGGGAGAGATTATAGAGAAGTGATAGACGATGTTATTTGGGGTGTGTTTCAGGAAGGTTTTGAAGGTAAGTGGGGAGCAGATGCTGATCATCTTAAAAATGAGGAGCAGCTTAGGAAAAGTGTAAAAGAAGGATTTACTATGTATACTTTAGATCCGTCTGATTTAATCCAAGAGCAAGCCTTATACATTAGGACTAATATTATAAAGAATAAACATGATTTTGATTCTTTATATTTCAGGAAAGTTAAAAAAAGATATGTTGGTAAAAAATATAAGATAGGTAATTATACATTAAAATTTAATGAAGATAGGGCTATAAGAATAGCTATTGTTTATAAAAAAGCTTTAGATTTTATTTTATCTATGTATAGAATTTTAAAAGAAAATCTTTATCTCTTTGATTTAGAAATATCCTTTGATGAAACTAATATAATTACCTCTCCTGAAGCCCACTTCTTTATTGCTAATGAAATGCAAGAAAGTGGAGTGGAATTTGACAGTCTGGCGTTGAGATTCCCAGGTATCTTCGAAAAAGGAATTGATTACAAAGGTGATGTCTTAGAATTTTCTGAGAGTGTAAATATACATCGATGCATTTCTAAAAAGATTGGTTGCTATAAGTTAAGTTTACATTCAGGAAGTGATAAGTTTTCAATTTATCCTGCCTTTGCAAGATATACAGAAAGTCTCTTTCATATTAAAACCTCTGGTACTACTTGGCTAGAGGCTATGAGAGTAATTGCTATTTGTAATGAGGAACTTTTTAGGGAACTTTATCAGATTGCTATAGGAAGATTTGAGGAGAATAGAAAAGATTATAAAATTTCTTTGGATTGTTCTGTTTTGCCTAAAACACTATTTGACATTAAAAATGAAGAATTGCCCAAATTAATAGATAGGAGAGAGACAAGACAGCTTTTCCATATATCCTATGGTTCTTTTCTTGAAAAAAGGAGAAAAGAAATTTATGAAACTATTTTTAAGAACGAAGAGAAATATTATGAACTTGTCGCAAATTGTTTAGGAAGACATTTAAGTTTATTAGAAATTTCTGAGTAAGGAAAGATAATTTATTCTAGCGTGAGTTTATTATAAAATCCAATTTTTAAGACACAGCAAGCCCGCAATTGCCTGATATATCAAGGGATTTGCGGGTTTTTTATTGCAAATTTATTGTATACACTGATTATATATAATATATAATTGACATATATTAAGTAATAGCATATGATAAGGAAGATATAAATAAATATAGTATACACTAATAAAGGGCAGGCTATGGTTACCATTCAGTCCAAAGTATCAAGAGGCCATAAATATTGGTATATAGTCCAGTCAAAAAGGGTGGACGGCAAGCCAAGACCTGTAGTGCTGGCTTATCTTGGTAAAGCAGATAGCCTGCTTAAGCGGCTGGCAGGCATTACAGAGGGAATAAGATTAAAATCTTATTCCCACGGGGGAGTGGGGGCGCTGCTTGACATAGCATCCAGGCTAGATATTTGTCCCATAATAAATAAGTACACAGAATCAAAGAGGCCCTACAGGCCCAAAAAGCCAATATCAAATAACCTTACTACAGGAATTACCCTAACCCTTGCAGCTGTAGGCAGGGCACTTATGCCTACCTCCAAAAGGGGCTGGCTGGCCTGGGCAAAGACCACCTCCCTTGGCTATCTTTTAGGATTGAGCCTAAAAAAGATAGACAGCCAGCATTTCTGGGACCTTATGGATGCTGTCCCAGTAGAGAGCATTGCTAAAATAGAGGCGGAGATTCTGGCCAATGTCTTTAGAACATATGATATTAAAACAGACAGCCTTTTCTTTGATACCACCAATTTTTTTACCTACATTGACAGCACCAATACAAGGTCTACCATCGCCAAGCGCGGAAAAAACAAGCAAAAGAGGAATGATCTCAGGCAAGTTGGCCTTGCAGTGGTGGTTAGCAAAGCCGATATGATACCCCTTTTTCATCTTAGCTACGATGGCAATATAGCAGATACGACAGTTTTTAGAAAAGTTATGGGAAAGCTGGTAAAAAGATTGGAAGAGCTGGGGCTTGATAAGGGAGGACACACCATAGTTTTTGACCGGGGAGCAAATTCCAAGAAAAACCTTTCTATCCTAAAAAACCTGGGACTTAACTATGTGGGAGCACTTACCCCCTATCATCATAAAAAACTTATAGAAGAAGCCAGGGAAGGTTTTAGTAAGATAAACGTATCGGGCAGCGTCTTAAAATTCTATAGGACCAAAAAACTAATCTGGGGCGAGCAAAGGACCGTGGTTATTTTTATATCATCCAAGTTAAAGGCTGGCAGGATAAGGGGAATTTATCAGTCTCTTGAAAAAATAGAGCAAAGCTTGGGAGAGCTTAAGGCAAGTCTTGCCAGCCCCCGGGCAAAAAAAAGAGACAAAAACACCCTGGAGGAAAAAATTGAAGGCATCATAAAAGGGCAGTATGTAAAAAATATAGTAAACTGGAGCCTTGAAGAGGTATCGGAGGGCAGGTTTAAATTAGACTACTTGATAAATTACCAGCTGTTGGAAAAAATAGAGCAAGACCTGGGGTTTAGGATCATAATGACAAACAGGCACAGCTGGGATACCGCCTCAATTATAGAAGCATACCATGGCCAGTCAAGAATTGAGAGTGCTTTTAAAAACTTAAAAAATCCCTATCACTTGACCATAAAACCCCAGTTCCATTGGACCGATGACAAGGTCAGGGTACATATGTTTATCTGTGTCCTGGGTTATCTTCTGGCTACAATTGTATGGCGAAAGGTAAGGCTTTTGACTGAGTTTAGCGGAACTCTGGATACACTTCTTGATACACTGTGTCCTTTCGGTAAGCGTGCATGGAATGCATTTTAAAATATGCTAACATCGGTTATCAAAACAAAAACGAAAGGATAACCGATGGAGCAACACCCAATACTTAACACTGAGCCAAATCTTGATGA
>VGAU01000094.1 GCA_016870675.1 Actinomycetota bacterium
ATTTTTTGAATAGAAGTTAGATGAAGTTTATAAGGATTCTGAAAAAGATTTAGAGCCCAGACCCCCGATTGTAACAGTAATGGGACATGTAGATCATGGAAAAACAACACTACTTGACGTCATTAGAGAAACCAGTGTTGCAGTTGGTGAGGTGGGTGGAATAACCCAGCGTATAGGTGCTTACCAGGTTAACTATAAGGGGAGGAAAATTACATTCATAGATACACCGGGACATGAAGCATTTACATCTATAAGGGCTAGAGGGGCAAGGGTTACTGATATTGCTGTGATTGTAGTTGCTGCTGATGATGGTATTATGCCACAAACAGTGGAAGCAATAAATCATGCAAAGGATGCTGGTGTCCCTATTATTATTGCTATTAATAAAATTGACCTTCCAAATTCAAATCCTGATAAGATAAAGAAAGACCTTACTGGGTACAATTTGGTTACGGAAGAGTGGGGTGGAGATACTATTTGTATAGAGATTTCTGCTAAGAAAAAGACTAATCTGGATGAATTTCTGGAAATGATTTTACTAGTAGCAGATTTAAATGAAATAAGAGGTAACCCAAATTCTGAAGGTACTGGAATTATAATTGAATCAAGACTGGATAAAGGTTTGGGCCCTGTGGGTACAGTTATAATAAAGAGAGGAAAAATAAAAGTAGGAGACTCTTTCGTTGCAGGTGACTCGTTTGGAAGAGTGAGGTCAATCAGAGATGAAAATGGTAAAAAACTGGAGGAAGCAGTCCTGTCACAACCGGTTGAAATTACAGGGTTTCCTTCGGTACCAAAAGCTGGAGATAAATTATTTATAGTTAAAAATGAAAAGGTGGCAAAAGAGCTTTTTAGCAGAAAAGATTATGAGAGAAAAATGATGAAAGTCGCGGATTCAAGGAAGAGTTTAACTTTAGAAAAATTGTCTGAATTGGCAAAAGAGAATGAAATAAAGAAATTAAAAATAATTCTTAAAGCAGATTCTGACGGTTCACTTGATGCAGTAGAGAAATCATTAAATAATATAAGGGAAGAAAAGATAAAGATTGATATAATACATAAAGCAATAGGGGCTATAAATGACAGCGATATTCTGTTAGCAGCAGCTTCGGATGCAATTGTAGTTGGTTTTGGTGTAGTTCCCACTCAAAAAGCGGATGTATTATATAAAAAGGAAAATGTGGAAGTCAGGACTTATGATATTATCTATAAGTTAATTGATGACATTACCCTTGCTTTTAAGGGCTTGCTGGAACCTGAAGTAAAAAGAATTTATAAGGGTAAAGCTGAAGTTAGAGAAGTATTTAAACTCCCGAAAGTAGGGATAATTGCTGGTTCTTATATTCTGGAAGGTGAAGTTGAAAGAGGTAATTTAGTAAATGTTATAAGAGATGGAAAGTTAATCCATGAAGGAAAAGTCGCAACTCTTCATAGGTTCAAAGAAGATGTTAAAAAAGTTTTATCAGGATATGAATGTGGTGTCAGGCTGGAAGGTTTTCAGGATCTCGTAAAGGAGGATACACTGGAATTTTATGAAGAGAAATAATCTTTGATATGGTCGTGATTTATGTGGATAGAACGAGAAAAGCTGAGATAGATCTAAAAAGAGAAATAAGTTTTATTATCAATACCAAAACAAAAGACCCCAGAATAGGGTTTATAACTATCACGGATACAAAATTATCTGCTGATTTTAAATGGCTGGATGTTTTTGTTAGTATTATGGGCGAAGAGGATGAAATAAATAATAGTCTAGAGGGGTTAAGAAATTGTTGCAGCTTTATAAAGAAAAATTTGAAGCGGAGATTAAAGTTAAAAAGTATACCAAACATAAGATTTCTATACGACAAGTCTATTGATAACGGTATGAGAATATCAGAAATACTGGAAACTCTGAATAAAGATAAGTGATATTAAGCAGGTAATCTAATTGGATATAAACAAGTTATATAATCAGATATCAGAAATCATAAACGGTAATGATAATTTTTTGGTTATCACCCATACCTATCCGGATGGAGATTCATTAGGTTCTCAAATAGCATTATATAAATTGTTATATCGATTAAAAAAGAATGTAGTAGCGGTTTGTAATAGTGAATTGCCTTACCAATATAAATTTTTGCCTTACTTTAATAAGATTAAAAAAGATTTAGAAGAAATAAATATCTCCGGTAAGGAATATATTTGTTTTTGCCTGGATTGTGCAGATGAAAATAGAATGAATATAGATTTTAAAGTATTAAAGGATAGTGCAAAGTATATAATAAATATAGATCATCATAATAAGAACACTAATTTTGGTGATATAAATATTGTAGATATCAAAAAATCTGCAACTTCTGAAATTTTGTATGAGCTAATAGATAGATATTACAGGAAACTTTTAGATCATGAAATAGCCCTGGGTATTTATGTGGGGATATTAACAGATACCGGTAAATTTCAATACAGCAACACTAATTATGCTGTTCATAAAGTAGTAAGTGACCTAATTAAATTTAATCTGTCTCCTTCCGAAATCTATAGAAATATATTTGAGAATGAATCCCTGTCCAGGTTTAAATTAATTCAGCTGATTTTTCAAAGAATCGAATACGTGAAGTCCTGTGGCTTGATATACTCATATGTTCTGGAAAAAGATTTTAAAAAACTAAATTTACCATATTCTGCTCAAGATGGAGTTATCGACCTGCTGAGGAGCGTAAAGATGGTAAGGGTTGCTGCCCTGATAAAGCAAACCGGTAGAAATTGTTTTAAAATAAGTCTTCGTACTTCTGATAGTGATATTGACTTATTTAAGATTGCCAGTAATTTTAAAGGTGGTGGCCACAGGATGGCATCTGCTTACTCTGATACTGGTAGTATGAGAACTGTGATTAATAATTTAAAAAAATATATAAAAGAAAATATCTAGATTATGAACAGCACTAATAGCAAATCTGATCTGCTTAAAGATTTTAATGGAATAATATTGATAAATAAATTACCACATATAACTTCTTACGATGTTATAAGACGGGTAAAAAGAGTTTTTTTTTAAAAAAAATTGGACATGCCGGTACACTGGATCCTATAGCAGAAGGTCTGCTTATTGTTTTAATAAATAAAGCTACCAAACTATTCAATTATTTTTTATCTTTTAGCAAAGAATATATTGCAGATATAAAACTTGGGGTAATTACTGATACATGGGATCTTGATGGTAAAGTTTTAACCAGAAGCAAGATTGAGAACATAGATATTAAGAAAATATCCAGTATTCTGAATAAATTTACCGGAAAAATTAAACAGACGCCGCCTACATACTCATCTGTAAAGTATAAAGGCAGACCATCATATGATTTTGCAAGAAAAGGGCAGAGCATAGATTTGAAACCAAAAACAGTAAATATCTATAATCTGGAGCTTGTTTCTCTGGAAAATGATTTACTTACTATAAAGGTAAATTGCAGTTCAGGAACATATATCAGATCTATGGCTTATGAAATTGGAAATTTATTGGGGTGCGGCGCTTCGATAAAAGGATTAAAAAGAACGAAAATTAATGATTTTAAACTGGACAGCAGCATTAGCGTTGAAGATTTTCTGAATGGTAAATATAAAAAAAGTGATTTAGAATCCAGCTTATATATGATATCTATTGAAAGATTACTGGACAAAAATCAGAGCCTTTATATAAAAGACAAATATAGATACCATATAGTAAACGGCTGCCCTGTTGATGGTGGAATGGTGGATTTTGCCAGGACCGAAGATAATAATTTATTAAAAAAGGGGATCTTTATAAAGATTAAAGATAGTAGTGAAAATATAATAGCCATACATGAGATTTTAAGTGAAAATGTAATTTCTGATATTAAGAGTAAGAAACTGACTTTAACTAAAAGTATTGTAATTTTTCGCCAGTTGAATAAAATCTAATAGTTTGAAATTTTTCTAAACAGTGGGGGTATTAAGTTGTCAGAATTATTAGAATTAAAAAAAATAGATAATAGCTACTTTAAGGATAAAAATTCAGTAATTGTGATTGGTTTTTTTGATGGAGTGCATCTTGGACACAAAGAGATAATTGAAGCTTGTGTCAAAAGGGCAAAAAAAATAAACGGCACCAGTATAGTTCTGACATTTAATAAACCTCCGCTGAATGTAATAAAAAGTGAGATGTATAAAAAACTCATAATTTCTTATGAGGAAAAAATAAAAATTATTGATAGTTTAGGAGTTGACTTTATTATAACTGCTAATTTTAATTCCGATTTTTTTATGTTGAAACCCGGGCAGTTTTGCGAGGATATACTTATCAGAAAATTTTATGTAAGGGGAATTTTTGTAGGAAGTGGATTTCGTTTTGGCTTTAAAGCAGAGGGAAGCATATCTTTCTTGAAAAGATTTCTTAAGCCTTATAATATAGAGGTAAATGTAGTACCTCTCCTGAAAATAAAGGGAGAGACAATTTCAAGTACCAATACAAGAAAATATTATTCTGAAGGCAAAATAAAAAAAATAAAGAATTTATTAGGGAGGAATCCGCAAGTCGAAGGAGTTGTGGTTAGAGGAGCCGGCAGGGGGAAGAAATTAGGATTTCCTACAGCCAATATAGATGTTTGTGAGGATTTTATAACTCCAAAAGATGGTGTTTATCTGGGTACTGTTGAAATCAACGGTAATGAAAATAAATTATTTCCAGCCATTATAAATATCGGAGACAAACCAACTTTCAAAGAATCAAAAAAATGGATTGAAGCTTTTATAATCAATTTTAAAGATGATATGTATAAAAGAAAAATAAGAATTAATTTTTTAGAAAGATTAAGAAATGAAATCACATTTGAAAGTAAAGATAAATTGGTAAGCCAGATGAAAATGGATTTAGAATATGCTAAGAAATATTTTAAAATAAAAAGTTAATGAACCCGGACTGAGTTTAAAGAATTTTAAAAAGTTTTTAGGATAATTTCAGTTATGAAAGAGGTCAATAGAGGAATGTGATTAAATTGTAATTAGTATAAGCTTGTGATAAATTATAGTACGGACAATTTTGAGGAGGTGAAAAAAGTTGGCTTTAGTCAAAGAAGATAAAAAAAAGGTTATTGAAAAATTTAAAACTCATGAGAATGATACCGGTTCTTCTGAAGTTCAGGTAGCTATTCTTACAAAAAAGATTAACAAACTTAATGAACATTTGAAAGCGAATAAAAAGGATCACCATTCTAGAAGAGGTCTGGTTATTATGGTTGGTAAAAGAAAAAGACTTCTGGAATATTTAAAAAATAATAATATAAACAAATATAAAAAAATAATTGAAGAATTAGGATTAAGGAAATAAGTCTATATCAAAATAGTTTTTTATATTGGTAGTTTTAAGGAGAATGTAATATAAGTGGAAAAAAGATATGAAATCGATATTAATGGAAAGAAAATGTCGTTTTCTACTGGTAAAATAGCAAGGCAGGCTAATTCAGTTTTAGTTAAATTTGGTGGAAATGGAGTTTTGGTCACAGTAGTTATGAATCAGAAACCAGCTGAAAATATAGACTTTCTCCCACTTGTGGTCGATGTTGAAGAGAGGATGTACGCTGCAGGTAAAATACCAGGAGGATTTTTTAGAAGAGAAGGAAGGGCCAGTGATAAAGCAATTCTTAATTCAAGGTTGACTGATAGGCCTCTGCGGCCATTATTTGATAAAAATATAAGAAATGAAATTCAAATAATTGCAACAGTTCTTTCGTTCGATCAGGTTAATCCTTATGATATTTTAGTAATGAATGGAACTTCGATGGCTCTATGTATATCAGATATACCATTTGAAGAACCTGTAGGTGCTGTCAGGATTGCTAAGATAGGTGAAAACTGGATAGTGAATCCAGTTTATAGCGAGATTGAAGAAAGTATTATAGATATAGTGGTAGCAGGGACAGAAGAAGCAATATTGATGGTAGAGGCAGGTGGTAAAGAAGTCCCTGAAGAAGTAGTATTAGAAGCTATAGAAAGAGCGCATAGTGAAATAAAAAAGATTGTTAATATTCAAAAAGAATTTAAAAAAATAGCAGGTAGAGAGAAAAGGGAAACATATAATTTTGAGTTAAATAAGGATGTTGAAAAGAGGGTAAGAGAATTAGCAGAAGAAAAAATTCAGGAAATTTTAAATAGTATTGTTAAATACTCAAAAGATGATAAAAAGAAAATTTTACTTGATAATACTGATAAGGGGTATTTTCAGGATAGAGTTTCAATTATCAGAGAAGAGGCTGAAAAAAAGTTAGAATCAGAATTTCCGGATGATAAAGAAAGCATTAATGAAAGTTTAAATGAGCTTGAAAGAGAATTAGTAAGAAAAATGATTTTGGAGAAAGGCGTAAGACCTGATGGCAGGAAACCTGATGAAATAAGAGAAATAAGTTGTGAGGTGGGTTTATTTCCAGAGACAACTCATGGTATGGGTCTTTTCACCAGGGGGAAGACGCAAGCTCTAACTATATTAGCCTTAGGTTCAATAAGAGAAGCGCAGAAAATAGATAGTTTAGGAAAAGAGGAATTTAAAAGATATATACATCATTATAATTTCCCGCCTTTCTGTACTGGAGAAACATGGCCGCTTAGAGGACCAAAAAGAAGGGATATCGGGCATGGTGCTCTGGCTGAAAAAGCTCTAAGACCTATGATTCCTGATGAAGATAAATTTCCATATGTCTTAAGATTGGTATCTGAGATTTTACAATCCAATGGTTCAACCTCAATGGCCAGTGTATGTGGAAGTACCCTGGCTTTAATGGATGCAGGTGTTCCCATATTAAATCCAGTTTCCGGCATAGCGATGGGTCTAATTAAAAGTGAAGATG
>VGAU01000095.1 GCA_016870675.1 Actinomycetota bacterium
GCAAGCTTGAGTATCCAGGGTATAAGAAGTGCCAGCGCATCTGTTAAAAATATAAATATAATGCTTCCCGTAAGATAAGATTGGTGTTTTTTTAGGTATTTTGATAGTGTTTTTAGTTCTTTAACTTAAGGCTCCCTTGCTCATGTTTTACTCATTGAACAATGATTATATTAAAATAAAATAGGTAAGTAAATTTTTTACCAGGGGCTCTTATTGTTATTATAGATTATATTTATCAGTAAAAATATTTTTACTTTAAAGTGTAAAAATAATTTTATAAAATTTTAAAAATTTTTTATAATATAGTTGACAGCAATATTATTATCTAATAAAATTATAGCCGAAAGTAAGGTTGGTGGGTATATTGTTTGATGAATATGATAAAAGTTATCCTATAGAGTTAGTAGCTGATTTTTTAGGAGTAAACAGCAGGACACTTTATTATTATGAAAGATTTAGCCTTGTATGCCCACTAAGGAGGGGCAGAAAAAGATATTATTCTAAGGCGGATATCAGGTGGCTGGAGTATGTGAGGGAACTTATGTACGATGAGGGAATGAATTTAAGGTCAATAATCATCCTGATAAGAAGGAGAGATAATATAATTCTGGGGAAGTGTCCAGAAGACGTGGTTGATTGTTTTAAGAATTACCTGATGCAGATTAGTAAAGAAAGAGAGTAACTGTTAATATTAAATTTGAGTTAAATTTAAGTTAATTTATAAAAATAAATAAAAGGGAAAGGATGAGTATAAATGGCAAAAGCAGTAGGAATTGATCTTGGGACAACTAATTCATGTATAGCAGTTATGGAAGCTGGCAAACCATTAGTTATAACTAATAGCGAGGGCGGCAGGATCACACCTTCTGTAGCGAGTATAACTAAAAAGGGAGAAAGGCTGGTAGGACAGTTAGCGAGAAGGCAGGCGGCCTTAAATCCTGAAAATACTATCTATTCTATTAAGAGGTTTATTGGCAGAAAGTATAGCGAAGTAGAAAGTGAGAGAAAGATAGTATCGTATGATGTAAAAAAAGGCAGAAATGAACTGGCTGAAGTAGTGATGGGAGGCAAAAATCATACCCCTGAAGAGGTATCAGCTATGATACTGCAGAAATTAAAAACAGATGCAGAAAGTTATCTGGGAACCCAAATCACAGATGCTGTAATTACTGTTCCTGCATATTTTAATGATGCTCAGAGGCAGGCAACTAAAAACGCAGGAAAGATTGCAGGATTTAATGTGCTAAGGATAATCAATGAACCAACGGCTGCATCATTAGCCTATGGACTTGAAAAAAAGAAAGAAGAGAAGATTTTAGTATTTGACCTGGGAGGTGGAACATTTGATGTTTCTATACTGGAAGTTGGTGAAGGAGTATTTGAAGTAAAAGCAAGTCATGGCGATATGCACCTGGGTGGAGATGATTACGATGACAGGATTATGAATTATGTTGCTGATGAATTTAAAAAAGAGCAGGGAATTGATTTAAGAAAAGATAGACAGGCCCTGCAGAGATTGATAGAGGCGTCAGAGAAGGCAAAAGTAGAATTATCTGCAGTTATGGAAACAAATATAAATCTTCCTTTTATTACAGCCGATGAGAATGGGCCTAAACATCTTGAAGTAAAGATAACCAGAGCTAAATTTGAGCAACTGACAGCAGATCTTACTGAAAGGTGCAAGGGACCTCTGGAGAAAGCCTTAGAAGATTCTGGTTTTAAGATTGCTGATTTAAATGAAGTGATACTTGTAGGTGGAGCGACCAGGATGCCGGTTATACAAGAACTTGTAAAGAATTATACTGGAAAAGAGCCTTATATGGGTGTAAATCCTGATGAAGTAGTTGCGGTAGGAGCAGCTATACAGGCTGGGGTGTTAAAAGGAGATGTAAGAGATGTGGTACTTCTAGATGTAACTCCTCTTTCTCTTGGTATTGAAACTTTAGGTGCGGTTATGACCAGGTTGATTGAGAAGAATACAACTATCCCTACCAAAAAGAGCGAGATATTTACCACTGCAGCCGATAATCAGACCAGTGTAGATATTCATGTTCTCCAGGGAGAACGAGATATGGCTGCAGACAATAAAACTATAGGGAGGTTCAGATTGGATGGGATTCCACCTGCTCCAAGAGGAATTCCACAGATAGAAGTAACATTTGATATTGATGCAAATGGGATTGTAAATGTTTCCGCTAAGGATACTGCTACAGGCAAGGAGCAGAAAATAACTATTACTGCAACATCACATCTGAGTGACGAGGAAATTGAAAGAATGGTTAAAGAGGCAGAGGAGCACGCAGAGGAAGATAAGAAGAAGCGTTCTCTTGCCGATGCAAAAAATAATGCTGACAGCTTAATTTATGCTACAGAAAAGTTGATGAGAGAGGTTGGCACCAAAGTTCCAGAGGATATGAAGAAGAAAATTGATGAGCAGGTTAGTTCTCTAAGAAAAATCATGGGAACAGATAACACTGACCAGATAAAGAAAGAGACAGAAAAATTGCAGAGCCTGCAGAATGAACTGTCACAGAGGCTTTATGCGCAGGCCGGGGCAGGTGCTGGTCCAGGTGCAGGACCAGGAGGTCCCGGAGCTGGGACAACAGGAGGACAGAAAGCAGGCGGCAGGCAGGGAGGTAATGGAGAAGAAGAAGTGATTGATGCCGAATTTGAAGCAAAAGATGATGAGAGCAAATAAGAACAAAATAGGAGAAAATAAGAAAACAAGTAAGGACAAAGAAGAATACAAATAAAAAGAATAAATTGAATTATTTTTAAAGGAGGTGGATTTAAATGCCAATAATAAGATGGGATCCATTTAGCGATATGGTTCAGTTGCGTGATGAGATAGGTAGATGGTTTGAAGGTATTACTGAAAGAGGAAAAGGCAGGAAAGCCGCAGCATGGGCTCCGGAGGTAGATATAAAAGAAACTGATACAGAAATACAGGTGAAAGCAGATTTACCAGGCATGAAGCTGGAAGATATTGACGTATCTATAGATGAAGACCGCCTGATAATCAAAGGAGAGAGAAAAGTGGAAAAAGAAGAGAAAGAAAAAAATTATGTCAGAGTTGAAAGGAACTATGGATCTTTTTACAGATCATTCGATATCGGAGTTTCAGTAAAGGCAGATGAAATTAAAGCCTCTTACAAAGATGGTGTACTGGAAATTACTCTACCTAAAACAGAAGCTAAAAAACCAAAGAAAATAGAAATAAGTGCTAAATAGAAAATATAAGAAATAAGCGCTAAATAATGGTATTATTTTTTAGCTTAAGAAAATATGTTTTTTAATGCCTACCCATAGCTTTATTTAGAGGTTGTGGGCAGGTGTATTTATAAAGTGTATGCAGGTGTGTATGTAAATGGTTGAATATAAAGATTATTATAAAATATTAGGTGTAAATAAAAGTGCATCACAGGATGAGATAAAAAGAGTATTTAGAAAGCTAGCAAGGCAGTATCATCCAGATGCAAATCCAAATGATCCCCAAGCAGAAAGTAAATTTAAGGAAGTTGGAGAGGCGTATGAGGTGCTAAAGGACCCTCAGAAGAGGTCAAGGTATGATACGCTTGGGGCAAACTGGAAGCAATATGCTCATGCAGGTGCCGGCTGGCCCGGAGGGGGCAGAAGAACTTATACATATGACTTTGGAGATAGAGGTTTTAGCTTTAAAGATCTTGGAGATTTTGGCAGTGGTTTTTCTGACTTTTTCGAGACGTTCTTTGGAAGAGGATCTGATGATAGATTTTCTGGTTTTGGCCCCGGTTTCAGCACGCAGTTTGATAGGGGGAGCCGTACTAATATACAGAAAGGCCAGGATATGCAATCTGAACTCAGTATAACTTTAAGGGAAGCTTACTCAGGCACACAGAGATCACTTAAATTGCAAACAGGAGGCAGAACCAGGACTGTTAATGTAAAAATCCCTAAAGGAATTAAGGATGGCGGGAAAATCAGAGTAGCAGGAGAAGGCGCAAAGAGTCCGTTTGGTGCTGGTGGACCGGCTGGAGATTTATATCTGGTAATAAATATTGCCCCCCATAATTTTTTTACCAGAAAAGGAGATGACTTATACTGCGAAGTACCGGTTACCATAAAGGAGGCTTTTTATGGAGCAAAGATTGATATACCAACTTTCAGCGGGAAGATTATGGTAAAGGTCCCGCCAAAAACCCAGGGTGGAAAAACTCTCAGACTTAAGGGTAAGGGAATACCGAAATTAAGGAGCAGCGAATTCGGCGACCTGTATGCCAAAATTAAGCTGATACTGCCAGAAAAATTAAACAGTGAACAGAAGAAGCACTTTGAAGAATTTGCAAGGAGTTATGACGAAAATCCAAGGGAAAATATTGTAGTATGATTTATTCTATAGATTAAGAATCCTATTTAAATGTTATAAATAAAAGAATATCAAAATTAAAATTACGCGGTAAGAGTGATTTAAATATATGCAAATAGATAAATTTACTATAAAAGCGCAGGAGATACTATCACAAGCTCAGAGAATTGCTTCTGAGAATGGACATCAGAGTATTGATGATATTCATTTGATGTCTGCTATGCTCCAGCAAAAGGACGGAATAATTATACCTATGCTGAAAAAGCTGGAGGTAAATATTGATGATTTCAGCAGCAAAATAAATGATGCGCTGGCAAGACAACCCAAAGTTTCCGGGCAGACAGCTCAAATATATATTAGCCCGGAGTTAAATGATGTATTAAATGGCGCCTTCAACGAAGCTGAACAGTTAAAGGATGAATACGTTTCAACAGAGCATATTTTAATCTCTCTGGCTCTGAGCTCTGGAAGAGTGGGACAGCTTTTAAAGCAGTACGGTGTTACCAAAGATAGAATATATCAGATTCTGGTTAGCATAAGAGGCAGCCAGAGAATAACAGACCAGAATCCTGAAGACAAATACCAGGCGCTTAAGAAGTTTGGGAAAGATATTACCGAGCTGGCAAGAAAAGGAAAACTGGACCCGGTAATAGGAAGAGATAATGAAATAAGAAGGGTAGTACAGGTACTATCCAGGAGAACCAAGAACAACCCCGTTCTTATTGGCGACCCCGGTGTGGGTAAAACAGCTATTGTTGAAGGGCTGGCCAGCAGGATAGTATTGGGGGATGTGCCTGAAGGTTTAAAGAATAAAAAAGTGGTAGCTCTGGATATGGGTTCTCTTGTGGCTGGCTCTAAATACAGGGGCGAATTTGAAGACAGGTTAAAAGCAGTGCTGAAAGAAGTGTCCAGGGCTGAAGGTAATATAATCTTGTTTCTGGATGAGCTGCATACTGTGGTTGGAGCAGGGGCAGCAGAAGGTGCTGTTGATGCTTCAAATATGTTAAAGCCAATGCTTGCTCGTGGTGAGCTTCACGCTATAGGAGCAACAACAGTGGATGATTATAGAAAGCATATTGAAAAGGATGCAGCGCTGGAAAGAAGGTTCCAACCTATTCAGATAGACGAACCATCAGTGGAAGATACAATTTCGATACTTAGAGGGCTTAGAGAAAAATATGAAATACACCATGGGGTACGGATAAAAGATGCCGCTCTTGTTTCTGCAGCAATTCTTTCAGACCGCTATATATCCGACCGCTTTCTTCCCGATAAGGCTATTGACCTGATGGACGAGGCTGCTTCAAGATTAAGGATCGAGATAGACAGCATGCCTACGGAAATTGATGAAGTAGAAAGGAAGATAAAACAATTTGAAATTGAAGTGCAGGCATTGAAGAAGGAAAAAGATAAAACTTCTGCAGCCAGGATGGAAAAGATAACAAGGGAGCTTTCTAATCTTAAAGAAAAAAGCAATTTAATGAAAGTCCACTGGCAGCAGGAAAAAGAAATAATAAAAAGCATCAGAGGCCTAAAAGAAGAGATTGAAAAGACTAAGATAGATGCTGAACATGCAGAAAGGAATGCTGATCTGCAAAGAGCAGCAGAGCTTAAATATGGAAAACTCCTGGAACTTCAGAAGAAGCTGGGTGAAGAAAATAAAAAGCTGGAGCAGCTCCAGAAAAGCCAGAAGATGCTAAAAGAAGAAGTAGATGAGGAAGATATCGCAGAGACTGTTTCCAAATGGACTGGTATTCCGGTTACCAGATTAATGGAAGCAGAAATTGATAAGCTAATTTCTATGGAAGAAAGGTTAAGAAAGAGAGTTGTTGGACAGGATGAAGCTATATCTGTAATCTCTAATGCCATAAGAAGAGCCAGGGCTGGTCTTCAAGACCCAAACCGTCCTATTGGTTCATTTATATTCCTGGGACCCACCGGTGTGGGTAAAACTGAACTCTCAAAAGCCCTTGCTGAGTTCTTGTTTGACGATGAAAGAGCAATGGTAAGGATAGATATGTCCGAATATATGGAAAAATATACTGTATCAAGACTTATTGGAGCTCCTCCTGGCTATGTTGGATATGAAGAAGGGGGATATCTAACAGAAGCAGTAAGGAGAAAACCTTATAGCGTTATGCTTCTGGACGAAATTGAGAAAGCTCACAGTGATGTGTTTAATATATTGCTTCAAATAATGGATGACGGCAGGCTTACGGATGGGCACGGCAGAACAGTCGACTTTAAAAATACAGTTATTATTATGACCTCCAATATTGGCAGCCAGTGGATAACTGAGTTGGGAGAAAAAGATGAGGAAGAAATGAAAAGAAGAATTACAGAAGCAATGAAAAATAACTTTAAACCAGAATTTTTAAATAGGGTAGACGACATTGTTATATTTCACAGGCTGGGAATGAATGAGATAGCTAAAATT
>VGAU01000096.1 GCA_016870675.1 Actinomycetota bacterium
GTTTATAAATAATTAAATCTTTTTGGCTTTCTGGGCATCATCAATATCTTTTTTTTCATCTTTTGATTTAAAAATATCAGCATTTGAACCTATCAGGCTTTCTCCTTTGAACAGTCCTCCTTTAGCTATTGTCAGGAGAGCATCTTTCTGAGTTAAGTTTCCAATAAATTTTCCTGTCGTGGTAATTTCAACTTCTCCAGATGCTATCATATCTCCTTTATATGTACCGGCTATTACCGCATCTTTGGTTCTAATATTAGCTTCTACTTTTCCTTCTTTTCCAATTATAATATCTTTTTCTATTGTAATTTCGCCATTGACTGCACCGTCAATTCTTGCTGAACCAGGGCAGTTAATTTTCCCTTCTACTTTAACTCCCTCGGCAATAATAGTAATATTTTTTGAGCCTTTTACTTCGGTACTTTTTCTTGACAGCATACTTTTTCCTCCTTTAGAATTTGCTACTTTTGTAATTATAAATTTTGAATTGTAAGTATTTTTTGCAAGCTATTATAACACTTTTTAGCTAAAATTAATGATAATTTTTTCACTTTAAATTTTATCTGTAAAAATATAGAATGATAATAAATTATGAACTAACCTTATAGTTATAGATAGATGAAAAGCAAAAATTTATTTATCCATGTTTTTATATTAATATTAATTTTTCTGTTTATATCAGTAGCATCTGTTTCATGCCAAATTACCCGGTATGGTGAGAAAGATACTTCTGAGACTGGAGAAGCCGGGGATATGAATGAAGCTGGTAGCCAGCTTCAGGAGCAAGCAGGAGAAAAATCTGAAGATGAAACGGAAGAAATTACTACAGTAAATCTCTGGATCAGTGACCTTATTCCGGAATATATAAGCGTAGAGGTCAGAAATGTGTTAAGCAAAGTTTTTGATGAAATAATAATTGCAGATGAGAAAGAGAATTCTGATGTATGGGTTGAAATTGATATTAGTAGCAAGGAATCAGAAATAAGATGGGTTTTGGTGCCGGTGGTTTCATTTTTCAGAAGTTTTGACGATATATCATATGAGAATATAAAAGAATTCTGGGCAGGGAATAAGGAGGTTTTAAATTATATATCAGTTGATGACTCTGAACCCGAACTTATTGTGACTGAAGAAGTTTTTAAAGTGCTTGAAAAGATTTTTGGAAAGAGCGGAAATGAAAATATAAAGGTAGTGGGTAAAGAAGAGCTTTTGTTAAATATTGAAAATAATAATAGTTTTTCAATTATCCCTTTTGATGATATTGAAAAAAAATATAAGGTACTCAATTTAGATGAGGTGTCTGTTTTTGATAAAGATCTGGATATCAATAAATATCCACTTGCTATAAATATCAGTGTAGAAAGCAATAACCCTGACTTTGAAAGCAAAATAGCTGAGAGTTTTTCAGGAGTAACAATCACCAACAGGGATATGGGAAAGCTTGCGTCGGTCATTATGACCGGGGTAACAGCAATAGTTAGGCAGGTAGCAAGAAGAATAGAAAGTGATGGAGTCCTGTCCCCTGGCGTGGAAATTGCAGAGGTACTAAGAGACGCAGATATTACTCATATAAGTAATGAGTTGCCTTTTGTGGAAGGTTGCACAGGAACAAGACCCCGGGGTTTAATTTTTTGCAGCAGTCCTGAGTATATAGAATTACTCAGGTATGTTGGAACTGATGTAATTGAGCTTACCGGAAATCATATGAATGACTACGGTCATGAATGGATGAACTATACCCTGGATATGTATGATGAAGAGGGCTGGCCCTATTTTGGTGGGGGAAGAAATCTTGAGGATTCATATGAGCCAGCTACTTTTGAGGTAGAGAGTAACAAAATAGCATTTCTCGGAGCTAATACTTTTGGCCCTGCCAGTAATTGGGCTACAGAAGATACTCCAGGTTCGGCACGTATAAATGTGTGGGGTGAAGTAGAAAAAGAGGAAGATATGAGAAAGTTTGAAGCGATAATAGAGGAGTTAAAGAAAGAAGGTTATATAGTAATATTTACTTTTCAGTATGAGGAAACTTATAGCTATACCCCTACTGAGGTTCAGATTGCTGATTTTAGAAGAATTATTGATGCTGGAGCTGATATAGTAAGTGGTAGTCAGTCTCATTATCCCATGGGAGTTGAATTTAGAGGTGATGGCTTTATAAACTATGGGCTGGGTAATTTATTTTTTGGGCAACAGTTGGCTATTCTTGGAAATAATCCCGGAATAATTGCAAAACACATCTTCTATAAGGGCAAACATATAAATACTATTTTAATTACTACCATGCTTAATGACTTTAGCCAGCCAAGACTCACCACTCCTGAAGAGAGAGTAGAACTTTTACAATTTATTTTTGCTGGCAGTATAAGATAATCATATTATTCAGTTGCTAAGTAAAGACTATTTGATTTAAGAAATTATTGTAATTCTTATAAAATAACTTCTAAATTTTTAATAGCATATTCAAGTGGAAGAATGTTGATGCTGCCATCTGACATTTGCCTCTCCCCGCCATATATTAAGTATGCCTTTGCAGAAGGATAATCGTTAAGGAAGGACTTTAACCCACGAAGATCAGATCCTGGGATTTTGCCTTTTCTTTTAACTTCGAATATTTTTAAGCCTCTATCTCCATATAAAACAAAATCCACTTCTATATTATTACTTGTTTTCCAGTAATAAATTTTATATCCAAGACCCAGATAGTCATTAATTGCAACCAGTTCCTGAAAGAAAAGACTTTCAAATGAAATTCCACCGGCTTCTTCAGGCGTATCCAGAGGACCCATAGGTCTTAAAGTTCTATAGACTCCAACATCAAAAAAATAAAATTTTGGATGCAAAACTAACCTTCTTTTTGCACGTTTTGTAAAAACAGGAACCCTATAAGCCAAAAGAAGATCTTCTAAAATTGTAAAATAATTCTCGACTGTTTTTCTTTCAACGGCACATTCCCTGGAAGCTTGCGAAATGTTTAAAACCGAGCCTTGAGAAAAACTTGCGGCTTCAAGAAACCTTGAAAATACACCCAGATTTCTAGTTAATCCTTCTTGCTGTATTTCTTCTTGGAGATAGGTCTTGATGTAACTTTCAAGATAATCACCCGGATTTGATTCAACATAAACCGATGGAAGGTTGCCAAACATAAGAGAATGATTTAAATTAAAATCTTTCCCGAGTTCTGTTGCAGTCAATGGATGCATTGAATAGTTTAATGCTCTGCCCGCAAGAAGATTTGGGCCTTTCCGTCTTAACTTTCTCGCACTGGAGCCGGTTAAAATAAACTTATACTTATTTTTTTCGATAAGCCTGTGTACCTCATTTAGAAGCTCGGGTATTTTTTGGACTTCGTCTATTATTATCCAGTCTTTGAAATTATCTGGTATGAAATTTTCCAGCTTTTGTGGATCAGCCAGCAGATCATTAAATAAACGGGATTCCAGAAGGTCAAGATATACCGCATTTGGAAAAACTTGTTTTACCCACGTGGTTTTACCGGTACCCCGTGGGCCAAATAAAAAGAAGCTTTTATTAGCAGGATATTTTATAATTCTGGAATACATAATTCCATTTTACATATTAATTTGGAAATGTCAACTCCATATTACATAAGAATAAAATCAATATGGTTTAATGTTATTTTTCTTTTTATTGAAAAGATTCAAATCTTTATTGCCAGTCAATAATGACTGTTATAAAATCTATTAACAATATCTATTATTACTGCTGGTTTAAAATAGGATATAATTAAGCTATAAATTAGGGGTTGGTATAAAGATACTAGGAAAGCAATATAATGAAAAAAAATCTAGGAATTTTAAAGGAGTATGTGCTGGTCACTGACAGCGCATCAGATATATCCAGAGAAATTGCGGAAAAGCATAACATAAATGTTGTTCCTATTTATATTCATTACAATGGCAAAGAATTTAGAGATGGTGTAGATATTGACTCAAATCAAATTTATACTCTTCAGAAAGAAAAGAAAGTAATATTTAGTTCTTCTTCTCCTTCACCTCATGATTTTGCACGGGTTTATGAAAAACTGCTTAAGGAATATAAAAAAATATTTTCGATTCACATAAGTTCAAAATTATCTGCTGTCATAACATCAGCAAGGATTGCAAGGGGTTTAATTAAAGCTGAAAAAAGAATAAAAATATTTGATTCATTATCTGGTTCTATGGGTACAGGTTTTATTGTTTTGATGGCGGCTAAGGCTATTTTAAAAAAATATTCCTATGACAAAATATTATTTTTACTTAATTTTTTAAGGGATAATATAGAATTGTATGGCACTATTGACACCTTAAAATATTTAAGAAGAAGTGGAAGAGTTCCTGCAATTGCAAGTTTGATGTCAAGAATTCTAAAAATAAAGCCTCTCCTTGGAATAAAAAATGGAGTAGTGGAAATGATAGGAATTGCTGTTACCAGGCATGGTTCACTGGCGGAGATTACCAGAAAGGTAATAAGAAATTTTAAAAAAGAGAGGTGGGTAATAGTTTCAATAATTCATACACTCTCTCTGAGAGAGTCTGAGAAAATTATGAAAAGAATCCAGTCTTCTTTAAAATGTGTGAGTATAATGATTACAGAATGCACCCCGGTTATTGGTGCCCATACCGGGCCCGGCTTAATTGGTGTAATTGTAAGTAAATTAAATCGCGATATTGCTGATTTATTTATCTGACCGATGTTTTTCCAAATCTTTTTCCCCGAATACTATGGCAGAAAAGATAAAAATTTCTGTATTTTTCTGTTTGTAGCAGTCTTTATCCAGGCCAGCCTTATAACAGGTCTGTTCCAAAAATTGAATCCTGTTCCACCCATAGTCTGTTGCTACCTGTGGTAGAAGCAGACCCTGGTAAAAACCTTCCTTTATAAATAATCCATGTTTTCCCACTTCTATTTCTTCTAAATTATTTATTCTTTTTAAAGGAGACAGTACAGAAATTTCGATATTAACACTTTCAAGCTCCCAGGGGGAAACTGAAGGGAATCTCGGGTCTCTTAAAGCTGACTCTATGGCCATATTTCTTATGGTTTCCCAGAGAGGTGTTTCAGCGGTTATATTGCCTATACACCCTCTTAAATTGCTATCAGTATGTAAGGTCACAAAGGCGCCGCACATAGTATTAAGTATAGCATCATCTATTTTATATTCAGGAGCCATATTACCATTGACTGCACTGACAATTGATTCCCTGGCTATTTTAATAAGTGTTTTTTTATGCTCCAGAGTAAGTTCAATATTTTCCATATTTTGTCACCTTTTTAAATAATATTTTTGAAACCAATGATTATTATTTTTTATAAAATGCCGCCGACAGGTATCCTACCACCGCGCTCCTATCACCTGTAACATCTCCAGAATTCTTGTAATTTAAAATTTTAGAACTGTTTGCACCCATAAATTTTGAAGCAATCATAGCAGAAATTACTGGACCGCCGCCGCACATCTCGGCATTATTCCTGAGAAATTCTAACATCAGATTTTCAGGATCAAAATTATTTACTAACTCCTCTACTTTTTTGTCTAAAGTGACAGCAATGTCATAAGGGTGATAATGTGATAGATCTGTGCTTGCAACAATTAATATGTTTTCATTTTTAAAAAGGTTTCCTATAGCGTTTCCCAGCTCTTTTATGTTCCGGCTGTTTTGCTGTCCTATTACTATGGGGACTATTTTTATATCTTCAAATAAAACCTGTAGAAATGGGAGTTGAACCTCAAGGCTGTGTTCATCTCTATGACCGTGTGCTGACAATTCTATAGCAGAGCTTTTATCTGCAAGAATTTTGGCTCTTTCTTTATCAATATGTACAAGTCCAAGGGGGGTTCTGTAAGCGTTTCCATTATAAATAGAAACAAAGTCAAAATATTCTGAGTGGGAAGGTGCTATTATAAAAATACTGTCAAATTTTTTTCCAGCTATTTGTCTGTAGGTGTATGCTGCAACCTGACCGGAATAGATATAGCCAGCATGGGGACATACAATTGCTTTAATGCTTTCTATATCTGAAGATTCTGTATTATCGAGAAATTCATTTATTTGTCCTCGGAGTATATCCGGGTCACCGGGATAGAAACTGCCATCTGCTATACTTTCTCTGATAATCTCATCTTTTACCATAGAATAGTCCTCCTGAAGTCTTATTTTCTAATAAAGAATCTGATAACTATATTTAAAATTATGGTAAGAACAATACTTAAAATTATACTTGAGATAATGGGAAAATAGAAGGTAAAATTATCTTTTTGGATATTAATATCCCCCGGTAATTTGCCCATGAAAGGGACTTTAGAAAATAATAATATAAGCCCTCCTAGTATAGCTATACCGATGCCAATAAAAATTAAAAATTTCCCCAGATTGCTAAAGTTTACGAAATTCATAACATTGTATAATTATATTTAAATTGTTATTTTTTTAAAGTAACATTATTTTATATTATAAAAAATCTAAAAATCTAAAAATCTAAAAATTATCATTGACATATATAGTTTGATGTGGTAATTTATTGGAATCGATAACAGAAAATTACCGAGTATATAAGTGGTAAATTAGAACAATACTTGCATCTTTATTAAAAATTTATGGTATCGATGTTAGAAAAATCAAAAAAAATGAGTTTCAAAAAAGTAACAATCAAAGAGATAGCAGAACTGGCCGGAGTTTCCAGGACTACAGTGTCAAGGGTTCTTTCGGGTGGTGTTTTTGTAAGTAAGAATACAAAAGACAGGAT
>VGAU01000097.1 GCA_016870675.1 Actinomycetota bacterium
TAAGCCTTGATATAACTGATAAAGCCAAAAAGCTTCTGGCAAAGGAAGGATTTGATCCTGTTTATGGAGCAAGGCCTTTAAAGAGGGTTATACAGAATGAAGTGCAAAATGTACTGGCTATGAAGCTATTAAATGGGGAGATAAAAGAGGGAGATAGAGTAACTATTGATGTAACCGGTCCTGAAGGAAGGGTGCTGGATTTTAAGATTAAAAAATAAAAAATCCTTATTTTTTATAGTTAATACGTGACAGAAAAGTTATAATGTTATTTAAATATGAACAAAGTACTTCACAATATATGATAACAATATAGGTGCATAGACAAAGTACTTTGTTTATTGTAAGTTGTGCGCAATTTTGCGCCAATTATTAGTTTGGGAGTAACTTTTTTTATGAATTATCTAAAAGATGAAATTAACAATAAATCAGCTTTCTTTTTTGATTTATTTCATACCCTTACTTCAATAGAAGAAACATCTCCCAGTATATCTACGACATCAGATATCCTTTGCGTAGATAAAGATCTATGGAATGAACAATTACTGAATAATTCTATCAAGCGTTTAACTGGAAAAGAGAAAAACCCTTATATAATAATTCAAAGAATGGCACATGCTATAAATCCAAATATTCCCTACGAAATAATCAAAAAAGCTACTGAAGCAAGAATAGAGTTATTTAAAAATGCTATTATTAAAATGCCACAGCGATCTATTGATACAATAATTTATTTAAAAAGTATAAATAAAAAAATAGCTCTTATAAGTAATGCTGATATTCTTGAAAAAATGGCATGGGATTATTCAGACATTTCCCAATATTTTGATGCTGCAATATTTTCATGTGATGTTGGTTATGTAAAACCACAAAAAGAAATATATGAAATTACATTACAATATATAAATGAAGGTTCTTCTAATTGTATTTTTATTGGTGATGGTAGCTCAAATGAATTATATGGTGCTAAGATGTTAGGTTTTACTACAGTAATGGTAAAGGGAATAATCGAAAAGATTTGGCCTGATAAAATAGAGGATCGAAAGAAATATGCTGATTATATAATAAATGATGTTATTGAATTAATGATTTAAAGAAATGGCGCAAAACTGTGTACAACAGCGGGTTGACGGGCTCGTTAGCCTTTTATACAGATCATTCCAAATTGTAGCCCTCTCGACTTTGCTCGGCGTCGGCAACTTCGTCAACCTACGGCACGTTAGGCGAAAGAGTGCCATCAAGAGAATGCATCAATGATAAACTATGACTATAAAATAAAAGTATGTGTTGTGGGATTGGGACCTGCTGGTATAGGAGTTACCTATACACTTTTACATTCAAAGTTAGCATCATCTACTCTTTGTTTAGATGCTGGAAAAAATCTAAGTAATAGATGTTGTCCAGTTCTTCAAAATAAGATCTGCGCGAAATGTAATCCTTGTGAAATGATAAGTGGTTTCGGTGGTTGTTCCCTGCTAGGTGGTGGTAAGATATCCACTTATCCTGCTGGCAGTAGATTTATGGACACCATAAGCTCACGCAATAGAAATAAAATATTAAGTAAGGGATTAAGTTTATTTGATAATTATTTACATTTACAAAAGCCGAACATTACATTGAGTGATATTGAAATTGCAGGTGAGTATTTTAAAAACTTAGGGTTTAACTATAAATACTATGATTCTTATATTTATAATCAAGAGGATATTCGAATGATGTTGCAAGAAGTATTTTCTAAGATAGGGTCTTCAGGCATGACTCTCTTATTAAATACTAGCGTAATTGATATAGGAATAGAGAATAATGGTTTTAAACTGGTAGCAAAACGAGAAAAGGAGGAATACATTACTATTTTTTCGAAATACATTGTTCTTGGTGTTGGTCGTTTAGGACGAAGTATGCTTAGATATATTAACACAAAATTTAATCTGAGTGGCGAAGAAAATCATTTGGACATTGGAGTGAGGCTGGAGTTTCCAACTGATTTGTATCCAGATATAACCAAATATCACAATGATTTGAAACTTCTATTTTATGATGCTAGAACATTTTGCGTTTGTAAAGATGGCAGAGTTGCCCTTTATCTATTAGAAGATATATTTTTCACAGATGGGTATCTCAATCCGAAAGATAAGAGTGATCTTACAAACTTAGGTATTCTGATAAGGTTAAAACCTTCAAAGCAAAATGAAATAGTACTTGGTGAAGTTAAAAAAAGAGTAGTACAAATCAGTAATGCTAAACCTGTGTGCCAAACATTGCCTGATTATTTAGGCATCAATGTTAAAAACTGTGATTTTTCCAAATGCATTGATAGTTCTGTATCCTTCTGGGTACAAGGTGATGTAAATCAATGTTTTCCACAACCTATCTCTTCAAAAATTAAACAAGCAGTATATTATTTTGCATCTCGACTTTTAACCAGGGATCGTTGGAATGAAGTGAACATTTTTTCACTAATGGTAGATTATGGTGATCTGTCCTTTCCCGTCAACCCTGATTTTTCAATACTTCCGAGAATGTATTTGATTGGCGATTGCACAGGTAAATTCCGTGGGATACTACAAGCCTTCTGTTCGGGTATTATATGTGCAGAAAGTATAATCGGTGACGAAAATGAAAAAAACCTATAAAAATAAAAGATACATTTACGATTCTCTTTATGGCGTAATTTACTTGCCGGACTTTATTTGGGATATTATTACATCTCCTGAGTTGCAACGTCTTCGTGAAGTTCGTCTCTGCAACATTAATTCTCTTTGCTTAACAGGAGGGGCTAACATAAATCGTTATGAACATGCAATTGGTACAGTTTATCTTGCACAAGAATGTCTCAATTCTTGGCCTCTCTTAAATCCAATAAGTATTAAAGAACAAAAAAATTTTTTATTAGCAGCACTATTACATGACGTGACAAGCGCATCATTTGGGCACTCCATAGAATATATTGAATCAAAAGATGGTTTTGAACATGAAAGGGCTTTTGAATATGCAATAATCGGAGAAAAAGGCGCATCTTATTTATATAAGGCAGCAATATTAGAGCCAATATTTTTTGGCATGCCTAGAGAGCTCCTCTCCAAAACTGCGGAGAACGATCTAAGAAAAATAGGCGAAATAATATCCGGAAGGGGTAGATTCGGTCCTTTAATTAATTCCACTATAGATTTGGATAATATTGATAATGTATTTAGACTTGGATACCATATCGGTATTATGAGATCTGGTGAGATTCCGGTAAAACTTGCCCAATCGCTTTACATAGAAAACGATAAGTTAATAACAAGAAAGGAAGCTATTCCTCTTATTGAAAATTGGCATAAGGTACGAAAAAAACTATACTTGCTATTACTACTAAACCCTGAAGAATTCTCGGGAAAGTGCATGCTTAGTGAGGCGATAGAATTTGCTAAAATAAAAGCTACACAGCCTTTCAAGTGGTACCATGTTGATTATGAGGTTTTAGAAATGTTATCTAAAATATCATCCGAGTCGTCCATAATTACTTCGCGGCTCATGAAAGGGGATTTGTATGGCTGTGTAGGGATTTTTTCAACTAGAAATACTAATAAATACGAAATTTTTATGGATACAAGCAAGAAGAGAGAATTGGAAGATAATCTTACTAGGAAAATACGTCTAAAATTTAGCCCTCGATTTAAATCTGCTATGGTAGCTCTCCACCCGATTATTGATGTTAACAAAACAGAAAGGCAAGTTTGCGTTCATACTGATGATGGAAAAGTTTTTCAAATTGGAAAATCTTCCTCTCAGCTTCTTATCGGCATATTTTTTAAGAATGTAGATCTGAGTATGAATAAAATATGGAATCTCCCCGCGGATGTTATACTCAAACTACGACAAGAGTTTTTTATATATCTATCTGATATTTTAAGTGATCCAAATCTTCAGGAGGTGGAACTCTATGATGAAATTAAAAAATTCGAATAAAAACATGGAAAATTTGCTTGTTAATGATATTAATGAGTCAAAGGCTACCTTAAAAAATATAAACTGGAATTTTTATCAAAAGAGCACTTTTTCTCCTCACGAAGTTCGTCCATTTAATTGCAGAAGACATCATTGGTTTCCTGCTACATTTATTCCAGAGATACCATTTACATTAATAGAGGTCTTGACCTTACCAAACGCTGTTGTCTATGATCCCTTTGCTGGAATAGGGACGACATATTTTCAAGCTATTATACTCAATCGAAAACCATTAGCAACAGAAATTTGTAGAGTTGCTGTTGAGTATATGCGGTCATTATTTATTTTATTTAACCCGAAGATAAATTTTGATGACTTAAAAGAGAAATTTAACAAAATGCTTAAAGGTTTTAATCCACATGAGGATTATATTTCAGATGTACTTGAGAATATCTTAATTAACGAGTTAAAACATTGGTATTCTGAAAAAACACTAAATCAACTTTCTTTTCTCTTTATTAAAGAAGCAAGTTGTAGTGATAAAGTAGCGAAAGCAGCTATGCGAATATCCATCTCACAGATTTTAAAAACTGCAAGTAGCCAAGATAGGGGGTGGGGATGTGTTGCAGATAATGTTTTGCCAAAGAAGGAGCAAATAAAAGATAAAGAAGTTGTTCGGTTGTTTGAAAACCACATAAGCATACTTCTTGAGGATATATCAGAACATCTAAGATATGTTGACTCTATGTATGGTCAGAGGTATAAGGAACTGGCAGGAATGGAAACAATATTATATGAGGATATAAGAGAATGTAAGATGATCCCAGATAATTCTGTTGATTTGGTTGTTACATCTCCCCCCTATCCAAACATGACAGACTATGTCACTTCACAGCGATTGTCCTATTATTTTCTGGGGTTTGATTTAGTTGATAATAAGGGTCTGAAAGATAGAAATCTAGAAATTGGAGCAAGAAGTAAAAGATCGAGGAAAGATTCAATAGCTAGTTACTGTAAAGATATGCAAAAAGCTAATGAAGTAATCTCTAAAAAAATAAAAAGAGGAGGGTATGCGTGCTATGTGATGCCAGTGTTTAATGGGGATAACGAAAACAATAGGAATCGAAAACGTATCATTCATAAAGTTATATCTAGTATGGATGAATATGACTTAATCAAAGAAGATGAGTATGAAAGAGTATTGCCACAAATACGACGATCTCACAACATTAAATGGGCCACTTTAGAACGTGAAAAAATATATTTATTTAGGAGGGCGTAGGTATGGAATATAAAGGAATTGTTTTAACTGGAACAAGCGGTGCAGGAAAGTCAATAATCTCAAAAAAACTCTGTGAAAAGTATAAAGTATTTAAGATAGTTCAAGCTGTGACCACTCGAGACCAAAAGATAGATAATGATCTCAATCAGTATCAGTTCGTAACCAAAGAGAAGTTTGAAGAATTGTTTAAAAACGAAGAGTTACTATTAAGATATAAGTATATAGATGAGAACTATGGAATTATAAGTGAGCCGATTAAAAAAGTAATTGCTATGAATAAAGTTCCTTTGTTAATCATTACACCGGAATCGGTTAGAGAAATACAGAGTAAAGAACATAATTCATTTTTAACAATTTTCCTGGATGCACCGGATAATATTCTTAATGAGCGCTTGAAGCAGCGCAAAGAAAAAATTGATGAGAAAATAAAAAGCCAGAGAATGAGAGATAGAAAATGTGCTGAGGAATATACAAAGGACGAAGATATTTGTATATACATTATTAAGAATAAGCACACTGATGTGGAAGAGGGTGCTCAATTGATAAATGAACTGTGGAGTCATAAAAATACGGGTGGAATGCTGCCCAAAAAAATGATCAAATTAATGATAAAAAACGGAATGCTCCTAGAAAATTCAGATATAGATAATATACAAGGTTCATCCTATGACCTTGTTGTTGGAGACCAGTATTTTCAGAAAGGGGAAATAAAAACGCTAGACGACAAGAAGCCTTTTATAATAATGAAATCTGGAGATTATGTCCTGATATCGGCTAAAGAAATTGCTACCTTTCCAAAAGATATAGCTGGAAGATTTGATGTTAGTGTGAGTCTATTTTGTAAAGGGGTAATTTTATCAAATGGGCCTCAAGTTGACCCAGGTTTTCATGGTGGACTATTTTGTCTTTTGTTCAATACTTCTAATGATGAGATTCAACTAAAGAAAGAAGAACACTTTGCTACAATCGAATTTATTAAGTTAATAGCACCTACAAAAGGTTATCAAGGAAAATATCAAGACAAAGTAAAGATTGCAGATTATTTGCCGAAAGTAGTTGAAAAGAGTGCTATCAATCAGTTATTTGAGGATGTAAAACGTTTAAAAAGAGAGAGATGGATTGGATATATCACGATTTTTATAACTATTGTGCTCGCTATAATAGCAATTATTTTGAGGTGATAAAAACTATGAGCACAATCCTTTGCCTAACAGAGCGTATCTAGCTTTTCGTACCTTCGCCATTTCGTAAACACGCAGGCAGTTAGGCGAAACAGCAGGCTTAGTAAAAAGAGGGTACAATGTCTAATCAAAAGGTGAGTTTCAAAACTGAGAAAGAGTTACAAGAGGCTATCTTGCAGGAAAAAGCCAGGGGAACTCCAGATTTAGAGATTGGTCAGAAATATGGGGTTACATTTAGATATATTGAGCGATTTATTACTAAATCAAAGGGAATAAATGTTAGCGCTTTTAAAGCCTCTAAAAAAATAAAAACACTTTATCCAAAAGATTCTAAAGAAAGGGATTTGTCATGA